>JABMQX010000480.1 GCA_013203085.1 bacterium
ACGTCCACATGGCATATCGAGCAGCCGCTCATCGCACCTGACGGAGCGGGATTTACCTCGCGCGTTGCAATGGGCTCCCGGTCTCTGCGAACCGGCAAGCACGACAGACCCGCGAGGAGAAGAATCAGAACGAGGAGAAACGGGACAACACGCAGGACGCAATCACGCATACCGCCATCCTCTGTCCAGCCAGCCGAGAGGAATCTCCTCCGCCGAGCCGAACGAGTCCTGCAGCAGCAGCCGCTCCTCCGGTGACAGCGGATTCGCCGACGCGGAAAAATTCTCCCTCACGTGCGCGATCGTATGGACTCCGCAGACACAGCAATCCACGTGCTTGTTCTCGATCACGTAAGCGATCATCCGGCGGGGCAGGCCTTTGTCCTTCCCTTCGAGGTCCTTCTTCTTCAGAAGCGAGCCGCGAGCGAACGGCTTGATCGTCACAATTCCCAGGCCGCACTGCTCCGCCGCCGGAAGAACGTCCTCCGCCCCGCGATGATAGACGTTGTACGGCATGGAGCAGATATCGAAGGCCTTGCCATATTTCTCAATCGCCTCCACGAACTTCCCCCGGCTGAAGTGGCTGCCGAAGCCCGTGAACCGGCACTTCCCCGCCTTCTTCACCTTCTCCAGCGCCTCGATGCAGTACGACATGTCCCAGTAATCTTCCGTGGCCATGCCCGTGAAAAGGATGTCGAAATAGTCCGTCTGCCACATCTTGAGCCGCTCGTCCACGAACTTGTACACCTCCTCCTTGTCGGAGGCTTGCCCCTTCATCTTGTGTACCAGCCTCGCGCAGACGATCACATCCTTCCTCGCGTTCAGTTTCCTGACCGCCTTCCCGGGGACTGTGTGCTCAAGCTGCGGCGTATCCGAATCGAAGAAGTTCACCCCCATCTCCAGTCCGGTGCGAACCATCTCCAGCGCTTCCGTTTCCGAAGCGACCCGCATCTTGTCTCCGTCGGGGACTTGTGCATACGACCAGCTATGCCCCCCGAACCCGATTTCCGACACCATCAACCCCGTCCGCCCCAACTGCCGCCTCTTCACCTCTGGCAGCACCTCTCCCGCAAAGGCCCCTTCCCTCCCAATCGCAAATCCCGCCAGCGCTCCCCCCGCCATGCCCTTGCCTATCGTTCTGAGAAAATTCCTTCGACTGAGCCCTTTCGCAGCATGATTCCGCGACAGTGTCATTGCGTCTTCCTCCATATTGGCATCGTAGCGCGGCTTGCTCCCGAGCGATACAGCCATTATACAGCGCACGCGCCAGTCGGCAAGATTTCTCGGGTCCGGCTGCGTTTGCCCGCCAAGGGTGGGACGAGTCTGCGAAGGCCGGGATACCCTGACGTTGGATTTCCTCGGAAACGCCTCCTATCAGAAATTGCGGCACATTCTCTGCGATTCATGTATAATCCATCGCAATCAAACTGGGGAATTGTAACATGACGAATAAGCCGATTTTCGTCGGCCGCAAATTTGGACCCGGATTGGCATGCCCCATAAGGCCAGGGAGGCCCAGCGATGGCTTGACGACTTGGAGGCCTCCGGGGAGGGCAAGCACGAATGATACGGGAAGCAGGCACTCCGCCCCGCGGCCAAGCTTGGGTGGGGGCGCAGGAGAAGTTCGGTCCTCAAGCAGTTGTATTGAATGATCCCATAGCATGGAAAACGGTGGAATCGGGCGCACAGATTCGGAGGAGGAGACATGAAAATCGTTCCGATGGAAAAGGATTTTGTTCTGGCGAGGTGCATTCATTGCGGGCCGTTCAGTCTCGCCAACATCGAAGAGATGCGTTCGAGCGAACCCGCTGGGTCGGAGGAGCAATTCGAGAGGAACAGGCAATTCCTTACGCGGATGATTGACGCGTACGGCTCGTGCGGCATGATGGCCATAGACGGTGACCTCGTTGTCGCGCATGCTCGATTCTGTCCGCAGGCAATCTGCGATCAGTGCCAGTTCTGCTGCCAGGACCCGAGGGCTCCCATCACGCAGGAGATGGTGGAGATGGAGCTTCCCATCCTCGAGAATCGGGACGATCGGGTTCTCCGGATTGATTGCTTTCTCGTGAACGCGGACTATCGGGGGCAGGGTCTCAGTCACGCACTCATCGAAGCCATTCTCGACTGGGCCAAAGAGCACGACTGGAAAGCCGTGAGAGCCTACGCCGCTCCTGACAACTACTGGCTCTCCTCTCAGATCTGCCAGCCGATGCTTCGCACATACGCCAAACACGATTTTGAGACTATCGAGACCGCTCCCTCACCGGAAGTGGAGGAGTGCCTGACGCAGTTCCGAGACGGCGAGCTCGGCGACGAGAAAAGGAAGGAGTTCGAGGAATTCTGCGGCGGACAGGAACTGTCCGAGCTTTCCCTCCTCCACACCGTCCAGCGGGAGTTGTGACATCGCGGCCACCGCACGACGCCCGATGGGCCGCTCTCGAGACCTGGCGATTCCTGCAACCCTGGCGTCTTTGCGCCTTGGCGAGAAAGACACAGACTGGGAAAAAGAATAGCTCTCGCAAAGGCGCCAAGGCGCTAAAAGGCTTCCCTGTCTGCTGCTGCGTGCAGCCAGTGATCGTCTCGGATAGATCGACGTCATCGTGGCTTCGGCATCTTTCCTCCATCGGGGACCTTCGCGTAGGACCAACTGTGCCCGCCAAAGCCGATTCCCGAAACCATCAGGCCCGTTCGCCCAAGTTTCCGCTTCCTGACGACCTGCGCGGTGCGACCGAAGACAGAAGAAGGTCTCGCAATGGAAAAACGTGCGAAGGCGCCGAGGGCAGTCCCTTTTCCGATGGTCGTGATGAACTCTCTCCGGCTCAGTTCTTTTCCTCTGCGACGATGCGTCTGTTCACTCTTCATTTTTTGAGTTCTCCGCCAATTCGCCGCCACAAGGCTTCTTTGTCCCGTCAAGACTACAGCAGTTGGAATTTCGCCTGCAACCTTTTGTCTGAGGCGAGACTTACTTCTCCACGGGCGAAACTTTCGCAAGCCGAATCGTTCAAACCACAAAAATGGATTGACTTTATACTTGGTCTTATGCAATACTGAATGGCAGTGATTCACATTGATGCCTGTCAATAGGGATATACCTGCAACGCAGTCGCGTGTGCCGGAAATCAGGAGCGATTTTCGAGGTTGCCTGAAAGTCGCGGCACGAGGAGTATTGAATGGATTGTCCTGTCTGTAGGGAACCAATGGTTGTTCTGGAGCTGGATGAGGTGGAAATTGACCACTGTTTTTCCTGCGGAGGAATATGGTTGGACTCCGGAGAGCTCGAGCTTTTGTTGGAGGATTCTGCGGAAAAAGACCGTTTCTTGTCTTCTTTTCAGGTGGATAAGAGCACCAAAGAGAAAAGCAGAAGATGTCCAATATGTCTAAAACGAATGGAAAAGGTCTTGTGCGGCGCCGATAAGAATACTTGCATAGATAGGTGTCGAAGAGATCATGGGATTTGGTTTGACAAGGGCGAGCTCGAGGAAATACTTGCGGCGGCGCATTTCGATAAAGATGGCAGGGTTCTGAATCTTCTCAGGGATATCTTTCGGAAACAAGGATGAAAATCGGTTCATAACGCACAAGGAATAGCGAGAGGAGGGCTGAGAAATGTGGAAATGGATTTTGCTGGCAGTCATTGTTATTGGCGCTTTCTTTCTTGTCGGGATTTACAACGCTCTGGTACGGCTCCGGAATCGCGTGAAAAATGCGTGGTCACAAATTGATGTGCAGTTGAAAAGAAGACATAACCTTATCCCGAACTTAGTGGAAACGGCGAAGGGATATATGACGCACGAAAGAGACACGCTCGAGAATATTACTAAAGCGAGAGGCCAAGCAGTGAGCGCGGAAGGCATGGCGGATAAGTCAAAAGCGGAAAGTGCTCTCGGTGGCGCCATAGGGAGGTTTATGCTTGTTGTCGAGAATTACCCCGACTTGAAAGCGAATCAGAACTTTTTGGCTTTACAGGAAGAGCTGACTTCGACAGAGAACAAGATAGGTTTTGCGCGACAGAGCTACAACGATCAGGTGCTTTTCTTCAACAACAAGATCCAGATGTTCCCCTCCAATATAGTCGCCGGCATGTTTAATTTTAAGGCGGGGGAATTCTTTGAGATCGAGGAAAAGGAAGCGAGAGAAGTGCCGAAAGTGGACTTCTCCTGATCGGTCATCGGGAAATCATATCTATCAGCGCAAGGGAACTGTGTAGATGGCTATGTGGGAACTGATAAAGGCGAATAAGAGAAAATCAGTGATTCTTTTCCTATCTATGGGGGCTTCTCTTATTCTGTTGGGGTATTTGATTGGCGCCGCCTTTTTCCCTCCCAGTGGTGGAATGACAGGTCTTTTTGTCGCCCTGTGTATATGGGTCGTTTTGTCTCTGATAAGCTATTCTTCGGGTGACGCTATAATCCTGTCTTTGAGTAAGGCAAAAGAAGTCTCTCACGATGTGCATCCACAGCTCTTTAACATTGTGGAAGAGATGAAAATCGCTGCAAACCTGCCGTATATGCCGAAGGTATATATAATACCCGAACGTGCCCCCAACGCATTCGCTACAGGAATAAAGCCGGAAAAAAGCGCTATTGCCGTAACCGCTGGCCTGCTTTCCAGCTTGAACAGAGATGAGCTTCAGGGAGTTGTTGCCCATGAGATGTCCCACATCGTAAACAGAGATGTCCTTTTTATGACATTCGCAGGAATGTTGCTTGGCACCATTGTGATTCTTTCGCAGGTCTTTCTGAGAGGATTGTGGTATTCTTCCGGGTCATCGAGAAGGTATCGCTCCAGCCGTTCCTCAAAGGGGCAAGGACAGGCGCAGTTGGTCATAATGGTTGTGGCAATCGTTTTTGCCATCTTGGCGCCGATATTGGCTCGGCTTCTGTATTTCGCCATATCAAGAAAGAGGGAATACCTGGCCGATGCCTCATCCGTTCGGTTGACGAGGTATCCTGCCGGTTTAGCGTCTGCTCTGAAGAAGATCTCCTCCACAAGTGTTGACCTTTCCTCCGCTAACAAGGTGACAGCGCCGATGTATATAATCAATCCGTTGAAACCGAAAGGCAGGAGGGTCTCGAATCTTTCCAGCACGCATCCGCCCATTAAAGAGAGAATCAAAATCCTGCGAAGCATGATGCATGGGGCGAATTATTCCGATTATCAGAAAGCCTTTTCGCGTGTTAAGGGTAAGCCGTCCGGCATTATCCCGGCATCAGGATTGCGAGAGACGGGGGTCATCCCGATACGAAAAGCTTATGTCGAGAAGGAGGCTAAGCGAGGGAAAAAGAAAGGAATGAGAGATGTCGGGGACCTTATGAGGGCGGTTAACAAGTACGCATTTTTGGCATGTGTTTGCGGGCTAAAAATCAAAGTGCCGCCCAATTTTAGGAAGCCCAGAATACCCTGTCCCCGGTGTGGACGTCAGCTTGAGGTACCGCTTGCTGAACTGGCAGCCGTTACGGCAGCAGCCGAGTCCGCAATGGGAGAAAAGGGAAAGAAGGAAGCTGAGCAGACCGGTCCTGAAGTATCTTCATATATTCGGAAAGGGAAAGGATGGGAAACGTTTTCCTGCCCTTGCGGTAGGTCATTGCAGATTTCGCCTTCCTTTTCTGCTTCCCATATTGTGTGTAATAGTTGTGGAAGAAAAACCGAAATTAAAGGGTGAGGCGAACACTTCTGCTTCCGTATGACGGATAGCTGCGAAAACACTGGATAACGCGGCAGAAAAGGCTGCGGGTCGCCCGCTCGAAATTCTGCTCAGGGTGACTTCTTCTGAACCGATTTGATGGAACCCTCGTTAGCGGGGGTTTTCGGGTTCTATTGGGACAGGGGGACGGTGGCCCGCTATAAGCTCTCTCAAGAAGCCGAGGCCGTAAGAGACGTGGATGGTGAAGAACAGGACCGGGAGGACGGGGAAAAGTCTCCAGCCTTCGCGGGCAGCTATCCTTGCGGATGAAAAAAGGGAAAGCGCCGCGTAAAGCCCGAGGAGTGATACATAAGGTATCCACAACCCGTGGATGGTGAGGGAGAGGACGAGACCGATGGAGAGAAGAAGGACGAAGGCGGAGGGGATCAGGTGCTTGATGCTCAGGCGGTCCGGATGTTTCTTGACCGCCATGGCCCTGCCGCGGCCGTACCCGAAGTATTGTTTGAAGAGGGCGGGGATGGAATGCCTTGGATAGTAGAGGAACTTGATTTCGGGGTTCATGAGGATTTTGTGCCCGGCTTTCACGATGCGCCAGTTCAGCTCATCGTCGTCCGCAAAAATCATATCCTCGTCGGCGAGGCCGACTTC
>JABMQX010000481.1 GCA_013203085.1 bacterium
ATTATCGAGCCGCTGTTCGCCCAGGTCCTGAGAACTGTCTTCCCTCCTCTCGAATTTTGACCCGTGAGAAAGAGGAGCGCCATGCCGCCCGGTCGGTGCACCAAAGCACATCACCACAGCTATGAGGCTAAAGACTATCGTCTTCATAACACGTCTCCTCTCCTGTGCTTTCGCGATAATGGTTAAGCATTCTCCAACTTTGCTGAACTTGCTTAGGTGGGATGAAAACCTGAACGGCGCATGGCGCCCCCTATCTCGGACACACGCCTCACTCTGATTTCTTCGCTTGCTTCCGTTTTGCCTCATGTTTAGCGATGAACTTTTCGATTTCGCCGCCCGATTCGACCTCGACATTCAACGGAACTTTGACGTCGCCAAGGAAAACGTTGCCGCCGAGCCAGACTTCCACCGTGACCACATAGCTTCCCTTAGCCCTCTCGGGATCTTTTGTGAGCCACCCAGTGTGCACTATCCTAACTCTCCAATCGAAGGGAATATTCTTCTTCCTGGAGGGCAGGTTCCGCCGCCCCGGATCCCGCATCGAGGCCATCTGGTACAGGCGGATAGTACAGCCGGGAAGCTCAACCTCCACGATTTTCGCCATCCCCCGCCCCGGATGCAAGACCAACGCCAAACGTGTGCCTTTCAACCTGGCGTAGCGCTCCAAAACCTGGTTGAAAGCGGTGTGGTCGCCGGCAAAGAGTAACATCGTAGACTCATATCCGCTGGGGCCAAACGTAGGGGAGATTACGTGCGAGCCATATACGCGGCCTTCACCGCTTACCAACTCCTTCAAACCAGCCAGCCACTCCGGCGAATAACCTACGTCCTCACCCCGAAGTTCCGTTTCGGTCAGAAGTGAAAACCCGGGAAGCGACCACGCCAAAGTGATTAACACTGCCAGCAATGAAACCATCGTTTTCTTCACGACACGGCCTCCTTTCTTTTTGTCATTGGGCAAACGGGATCTTTGCAAGTCATTCCATTAGACCCCGGTCTGTTCAGAAAGTTCCGCAAGATTCCTGACATCGCAACGTTGCCGTCGTTCGCGGGGCTTCGGGGGACCACGTGATCTGATTCAGAAAATCGGGGATATATTCTTCTTTTTGACGGCATAACAGGATAGACGGGATTGTAGATGACGAGCTGCATTTCATGACATGGCTCAAACGATCCGGTTTATCGTGTTATCCTGTCGAAGGTGCTGCTTTGACATAGAACTGTGGGCCGCGGTGCCTACGAATGCGTGTAGTAAGCGAAGGAAAAGAAGCGGCAAGGAGGAACAAGGCCGCGGGATAGTCCAGCGCGTGATTGATGGGATGGAAGCCCCTCTCATCCGATCCAGGCCGTGCTGAGCCTCTCCAAGCTTTCGCGGGATGCGAGCGGCTGGAGGGAGCGCACAGTCGTTGCGACGATTACACCTTGATCGGCTTCTCTCCATTTGCGGCCGGGATTGACTTCAGGAGGAGCTGGATGATGTGGTCCTGGTCTATTCCCTCCGATTCCGCATTGAAGTTGGTGACGATGCGGTGTCTCAGAACGGGAGGCGCCACGGCGCGGACGTCTTCGTTCAGAGCGCAGGGCCTTCCATGCAGGATCGCCCTCGCCTTCGCTCCCAAGATGAGGTACTGGGTGGCTCGCGGGCCGGCTCCCCAGCTCACCCAGGCTTCTATGTAATCTGGGGTCCCGTCTGTACCCGGTCTCGTGCTACGGGCGAGCTTGAGAGCATACTTGTACACGTGTTCCGGGACAGGTGTTCGCAGGACAATTCTCTGAAGCTCGACGATATCTGTACCGCTGAGGATGACTTTCGCTGCTGGCTCGAAGGAAGTGGTTGTCGTCTGGACGATTTCCAGTTCCTCCTCTTCGCTCGGGTAGTCCACGTTTACGTTGAACATGAACCTGTCGAGCTGGGCCTCGGGGAGGGGATAGGTTCCTTCCTGCTCGATGGGATTCTGTGTGGCGAGGACGAAGAAGGGCTCATCGAGCTTATAGAGCCTGCCGGAAGCTGTGACCTGATGCTCCTGCATGGCTTCAAGGAGGGCAGCCTGCGTCTTGGGTGGCGTTCGGTTGATTTCGTCGGCGAGGACGATGTTTGAGAAGACGGGGCCTTTGAGGAACACGAACTTGCGTTGGTGGGTCTCGGGGTCTTCCTGGATGATGTCTGTTCCCGTGATATCGGCGGGCATGAGGTCGGGGGTGAACTGTATTCTCTTGAAAACCAGGTCCAGAGCCCGGGCAAGGGTGCGGATCATGAGCGTCTTGGCGAGACCGGGCACTCCCACCAGAAGACAATGTCCCCGGCAGAACAACGCAATCATAAGCTCTTCAATGACGGCGGTCTGCCCCACGATGACCTTCGCCACTTCGCTGGTCAGGGCCTGATAAGCCTCCCTGAGCTTCTCCACCGCCTCCTTAGCGCTGCCGGTGAAGGCTTCGTCGGAAATCATCTGATTGTCCTTTGCCTCCGGTACTTTCTCTTGCACTCGTATCCTCCCGACTTTTCACCGTTTGTGGAGAGCGTTAATTTGCACCGCACAGGGCGCAGAGACCACAGAGCCACACGCACCTTTTCCCATCTCTGCGTGCTCCGTGGTTCTTCATCACTCCCCCCTCTCTTGCATAAATTGCCTTCCCTTTTCACTATATTCCGCCAAACCGAGCTCATCGAGCCTCTGCAGATAACTTTTGGCTTTCATTATCTTACCTTCGTCGAGATAGATTCTTACCATCTCAAGGTAGCTTTCGCCGAGGAGTTTTTCGTTTTCTGCAAGCTCGGCATTGTACTTTTCGATGAGCGATTCGATTTTGCCCAGCCGTTTGAAGATGCCAATGAGTTTCGAGAGAGCGTTCTTACGGGTGTCCTCCTTCTCGGTTGGACTGGCAATGATGTGACGGAGCTGATCGGCGGCTTTGCCATACTCCTTCAGCTTTATGTAAACATCGCTCAGGTCTGTCCTGATTTTGGCGACGCTCATTCCGTAGGTGGAGAGCCGGACTGTCGGGTTGGAAAGCATCCGTTCGTAGATGGCAGCGGCTTCCGAATACCTTCTCATTTTCACATAAGCATTGAAGAGCTTCGAGTAAGCGTAGTAATAGGTGGATGATTTCTCCAGCATTTTCTCGTAGGCCCGGACCGCCGCATCAGGCATGTTGTTCGCGAGGAATTCATCCCCAATCATTTGGAAGACGTATTGGTCCATCACTTTCGGTGAGATTCTTCTGAGGACAATCTGCGCCCCTCTTTCATCGCCCTCTTTCAGAAAGGATTTGACGAGTGCCGGGAAAACTCGCGAGAAGTTTCCTCCCGGTTGACCGGACCTTTCGAGAACATCCATGAGGGCTTCTGCAATCCCCCCCTCGAAGAACTCTCTCGAATGCTTCGCGTTGTGGAGCGACCGAAAGGCGCCGGCGCCAAAGCGCAGTTTTTCCGAATAGGGAGGATCGAGGACAAACCGCCCAGCCTCGAAGCCAACGGCTTTTCCCGATATGACGTCGCCGTTTGTGAAGATGACGCGGACATCCTCCGGTCCGGACGTAGGCTGCGCTTTCTGCTGGGAGGCGAAGACGAGGTAATCGAGCTGCTCTACTTTCACCTCGATGATTCCATCCCCCGCGAAGAACGCTTTGATGAAGACGGTGTCGTCCTTTATCTGAACCAGCTTCCCTGAAAGGCGGTCACCGTTGCGGTTGTGGATCAGGTCGGGCTCGCCGGTGAAGCCCAGAATTTCTTCCGCACGCTCAAGGTCTCTCGAGATGCCCTTTACCGCCGAGCGCTCGATAACAACCTGCCCGCAATGGGGGGTCAGAATGGAGAGGGAAGATTCATCGAGCCTCAGTTCCTCGCCGGAGATATGGTCCGTGTTCTTGAGGTAAACATGCAGCTCGCCGGAGAATGCTCTCAAAGGCAAAAGCAAAATGAACAAGGCGATCCAGGCGACCCCATTCCAGATATGTGCAGTACGGTTCATGGCAAAACCCATGGGAAACATGCTCAGTTTTGGAGACCTGCGATGACGCGCCTCTCTCATCGTAAGCCCAGCGCCCGACCGATTGCAGTATAGAAGCCCACGACATCCCTCGTCAATCCCGAAACGTAGCTCTTCAAGGTTATGCCTTCCGACACGAACGCCATTATCAACCCGAGAACGAGTAGATTGAGAAGAACGATTAGCACAAGTGAGAAGAAACTGCCGGAGAACTTCAGGTCATCTTGCCCTCGGCGAAGGATGAAGATGTTTAGTAGAAGGTGGAAGGACCATGTGAAGCCTATGGCGAAGACGACGACGCGATAGTAATTGCCGAAATGTATCCACCTTCGGGCGAGAGAGTAGGCTGTTATCAACAGGAGGGTGTAAAGGGGAAAGAAGTAGGGGGCGAGGGCTATGAGGGTGTTTCTCTTGGTGGCTTTTATTCGTCCTTGTCTCCCCGACAGGCGTATCTCGTGGACCTTTCCCCTGAACAGAAATACCCAGAGAGCATGCGTCAGCTCGTGACCGACAATATAGGCGCGAAGGGGCTTGCGGAAGGCGACGAAAAAGGTCAGGTAAGAAGCGAATCCTATAAGGAAAAAGAGGATGGTCTGGCGGAAATCGCCGGAGTGGATTATCTGCGAGATCGTGGAGTAGGCGGCGGCGAGGGACGATGGGAGGAGAAGCAGCCCCACCAGGAAATAAGCACCTTTCCGAAGGGCGGCCATTTTTTGCTCGGCATGGGAATGTGGGGGCACGATTCCTCCCTGGGGGGTTCAGTCGTCGGAAAACCTCACGTTCCCGTAGTCAACATGGATGTAAAACCATATTTCGGCTCGGTTGACTCCTTGCGGGAAGGGGGGAAAGTGTTTGGCGGCGGCGATGACGCTCTCTCTGGCTGCTTGATTGACGATGCTGTGGGAGGAGCGGATTTTCCTATCCACGAACACCGGCGGGTTCAGCGTGCCGTCGCGTGAGAGGTTGAACCAAACTCTGACTCTCCCTTCAAAGCCCTGTTTGAGAATTTCGGGCGGCGTTTTTTGATAGCGGTCGATCACTTGCTGCAATCGCCGACGATAGCTCTCCGCCAACGGATGGCCTGAGAGATCAAGAAGAGAAATGTCCTCGATCTTGGGGAGGTCCCTCTCGAGGCGAGCGTCCTCCGGCTCAGGGGGCTTTTGCTCGGCAGTCGGGCGGTCTTCACGATCCGCTTGCGAATCCTTCCCCGGAGTTTCTTTTACAGCTTCCGAAGGCTGCGCAGATAGGCTCACCTTCTCCTGTGGAAAAGGCTTTTCGGCTTCATCTCCTCCCTGGACAAACGTGAACGAAATCACTCGTTCCGGTTTTTCGCGGTCCGTCCCCCACCCGCTGACGCGGACAAGAAAAACGGTGTGAAGGGCCAGGGAAATCAACAAAGTTGCCCTGAAAACCTTCGACCTGCACCAGAACGCGATCGCCCACAGAACCAGCAAGAGCGGATAGAACTGTGAAATGGGACAAGTCATGTTCGATCCCTGGTTGAGCACCGTATGGAAACTCGCTTCGATTTCAGATTTCGGAGTTCGGAATCCGGAGTCCGCCAGTCCGTTCATCTGAAGCCTGCACGGCGAATCTGTTCTTCGGAAATTCCGGGAAGCTTACCCAGTCGCGTCAAAAACTCGTACAAATATCGAGCGAAGACGTCAACTTCGACGTTCACTTTATCACCGGGACCCCTCGCGTTGAGGTTGGTGGTGTTCAGCGTGTGAGGGATTATGTGCACGGTGAAACGACGGTCCGCGATGGACACAACGGTGAGGCTGATGCCTTCAACGGCGACGGAACCTTTCGGGGAGAGTTTTGCCACAATGTCCGCCGGCGCTTCCGTCTCCAAAACCAAATCTTCGCCAGCTCTTTCAAAGCGGGTGATCGTTCCGGTGCCATCCACGTGTCCGAGGACAAAATGTCCGCCGAGGCGAGACTGGGGCGTCAGGGACCTCTCCAGGTTGACCGTATCCCCGGGCCGGAGGCTTTGCAGATTCGTCCTGGATAAGGTCTCACGTAAAAGGTCCATCTCGACCCGATCGGCGGAAATTGCCGTTACGGTCAAACACGCACCACTGACAAGGATGCTGTCGCCCAGCCTTGTCCCTTCCAGGACTTTTCGTGCGTGAACCGCGATCCGCCCCCCTGCCCCCGCCTTCTCGACTGAGACGACCTTCCCAACTTCTTCGACTATTCCGGTGAACATATCTGTCCCCTCAGCGACGTTTCTTCATTGGGGCGATGTAACCTTCGACGAGAATATCACTGCCGAACCGCCGGATGGACGTATCGGTCACAGTGAGCGCATCTATCATGGTTCTCGCGCCTTTGCCCCCGACGACCGACGGGGCGTCCGAGCCTCCAATGATTTTCGGGGCGTAGAAAAAGGCTACCTTATCTACGATGCCCGCTTCAAGGGCGGAAGTAATGAGCTTGCTGCCGCCCTCGATCAGAACGTACAGGATTCCTCGTTTAGCGAGCTTTCTCATGAGGTCGCGGAGACTGACCTTGCCTTCCTTCTCACGGCAGACGACGACTTGTGCACCGGCGAGACCAATCGCCTCCACGTTAGAACAAGGGGCATGACAGGTCGTGGCGATCATGGTCGTCCGAGAGGCGCCGCCTGAAAGAAGCTTACAACTCAAATCTATTGACGCTCTCGAATCAACAACGATTTTCCATGGGTTATTGACCTGAGTGAATTTTCCTCGCACGGTGAGGGCGGGGTTGTCCCGTATGACGGTGCCGATGCCGACCATTATGGCGTCGCTTTCGTTCCGCAAGCGGTGAGCGTGTCGGCGGGAGAGCTCGTTGGAAATCCACTTCGATTCGCCAGTCCGGGTGGCGATTCTCCCATCGAGGCTCAGGGCGGCTTTGACGGTGACGAACGGAAAACCTGTAGCGACGTACTTGTTGAATCCCTCGTTGAGCTTCTCGGCCTCGGCTTGAAGAACGCCGCGTGTGACCTCGACGCCCTTACTTCTCAGAATGCGGAACCCGCGTCCGCGGTGCTTCGGGGAGAGGTCTGTTGCCCCGACAACAACCCGTTTCACACCAGCGGAGATGATTTGCTCCGTGCAGGGAGGTGTTTGCCCGTAAGTTGAACACGGTTCCAGCGTGACGTAAAGGGTCGAGGCAGCAGCGGCTCGCCCGGCGGCGAGAAGAGCGACGACCTCGGCGTGTGGCTCGCCGCATCGTTTATGCCAGCCTTCGCCGACAGTAACGCCCCTTTTCACTACGACTGCCCCGACACGGGGATTCGGGCTGGTTGTGCCCTTCCCACGAGCCGCGAGGCGGAGGGCACGGCGCATAAATTTCTCGTCGAGGTCCATCATCGGCTTCTCTCTTTGAATGGACGTGGCGGCGGCATATAGCTATCTATCTTCGTTACGTGAATAGCGCCTGTGCGAAATCTGATGGGACAAAGGGCTCGAGATCGTCGAGGTTCTCTCCGATGCCCACGAATTTTATCGGAATGTCAAGCTCCTGTCTAATGGCAAGAAGAATGCCGCCCTTAGCTGTTCCATCGAGTTTCGCCATGACGATCCCTGTCAAACCGAGGGTGTCATGGAACATCTTTGCCTGCTGAAGCGAGTTCTGACCGGTCGTCGCATCGAGAACCAGAAGGACTTCGTGGGGCGCGCCGGGAATTTTCTTGGCGATGACCCGCTGGACCTTTTTGATTTCCTCCATCAGATTGACTTTTGTGTGAAGCCTTCCGGCGGTGTCTATGATCAGGAAATCCATGCCTCTGGCTGTGGAGGCTTCAGCGGCGTCGAAGGCGACAGCGGCGGCATCGGCGCCGTGCTTGTGTTTGACGATGGAGGCGCCGGCTCGCTCGGCGAGGATGGCGAGCTGCTCAATGGCGGCCGCTCGGAAGGTATCACAGGCGGCGACAAGGGCTTTTTTTCCGTCCTCGGCGAAGGTCTTTGCCAGTTTGGCGATGGTCGTGGTTTTTCCCGTGCCGTTGACGCCGACCACCAGGATTACCGTCGGAGGCGAGGCAGACACGTTCAGCAATACCGGCTCCGGTCCGAGCGCCTCCGCGACATCCCGCTCAAGCCTCTGGAGAAGGAGGTCCTTGTCGAGCCGCCTTTCGGTCTTGGCGAACTCACGCACAGATTCGATGAGGCGAGACGTCATTTTGACGCCCATGTCCGTCTGTAGAAACGTCCCTTCGAGCTCTTCGAGCAACTCCTCGTCAATCTTCCCTTTGCCGGTAACAACCCTGACAATGCCGGACGTCAGCCGGTCCCTGGTCTTCTTCAATCCGCTTCTGAGTTTTCCCAGCAATGTCTTGGACAAAAGTTTCGCCTCCTTCCTGCCGGGTCGGGTTGTGCGATTCCACAGCCTTTCCTGCTGCGCCGGACAGGGCGGCGTGCTGCTGACTGCTCTCACTATTGCATTATAGCACATAGTCGAGCGCCGATGAGCAGCGCAGACCGATAACCCACCGCGGCGAGTTTGTGAGTGCGAGGGATGCTCGCACGGCTCATCCTGCAGGCGCGACGAGCACCATTGGCTCACTACCCCGCCCCGGACCGCCTCTACCGCGGTCATGCATCTGATGGATGAACGGCGAGATCTCAGTCACGACCGAACACAATGGCGGAGGACAATATGCGATGTTTCCCTGACATCCGCTGCAGGTGGGGCGCAGAATTGTGCTATCCTGGCTCACATGCGCACCTCAGGGCTGGGCGAGGAAAGAAGGCGGGCTAATGTTGACTGACATGAACACATTTGCTACCTTGAAGGGGAGGCGAAGAACTGTATCGGGAGAGGAAGCATGAAAAAGATAGGAGTATTCGGCTGGTTTATTACGGCGATTTTCACTGTCGTCTTCGCAGGAGAACAAAGCTGTGTCCTCGGCGCTGAGGTTTCTGCGGAACCGAAGTCGCCTGCCTTGCTATCGAGCCCTCGCGGCCAGGTGAAGGTCGGGGAGGGAACGCAATTCACAATCGGCGGGTTCGACATCTCCAGCGAGGCGGAGCTTCCGGGCGTTTTGGAAAAGCTCAAGGAAGAACTCCCTCGCATGAAAGCCGCGGGGGTGACGAGCCACGAGACGTACGTCCGCTGGAACTTCGTAGAGAAATCTCCTGGGGAGTTCGATTTCTCCCTTTACGACCGGATTGCCCAACTCGATAGCTCGTTCGGAATCAAATGGGTTCCATTTCTCATCATCGGCCCCGGCTACGCCACGCCCGATTGGTTCCACAACAGCAAGCGTTCGGTGAAATACGTTTGTCTGGAGCATGGCGAGGAAAGCTCCGTCGAGTCTCTGTGGAATCCGCACCTCCGCAAGCAGGTTTCGCGTTTCATCAAGGAATTTGCCGAACACTATGAGCCGATGGGGGTGATTGAATCCGTTCTGTTGGGCATCACCGGCAACTACGGAGAAGCCATTTATCCCGCGACATCGGGGGAGGATTGGACATCGCGGACGCACGGGAAGTATCATTCCCATGCGGGCTACTGGGCAGGAGACCCATACGCTGTCAAGAGCTTCCAGAAGTGGCTCAAAAACAAGTACCGCGATATTGCCTCCCTCAACCGAGATTGGAGAACCAACTATCGCCAGTTCACCAAGATCAAGACGTTCCTCCGAAAGGACGCTCCCTCAACGAGAGCGTGGCTGGACTTTCTCGAATGGTATAAGGGCAGCATGAACGATTGGGCTCGGTTCTGGATGAGAACCACTCGCAAGTATTTCCCCGCCACCGCTATCTACCTCTGCACAGGGGGGAGTGGCAACCCGATGCACGGTTCCGATTTCGGAGACCAGTGCGAGATTGCCGCTTCCGTGAACGCTGGAGTCAGAATCACCAACGAGGGCAGTTCCCACATCAACAACTTCTCCCTCACTCGGTGGGTCGCTTCCGCCGGAAAACTGTATGGCGCTTACTACGGATTCGAGCCCGCGGGCGCAGTCAGCCCCGAGGCAGTCGCCGCGCGCTGCTACAACGCGACGGCTTCCGGCGCCAGACAGCTTCACTATTATTTCGGGAACATTTTCGGCTCGCAGGAGGCGGAAAACAACTGGATCAAAGCCGCTCCGTTCCTCCGCAAAAGGATGCCAAAGGTCGAAGTCGCCCTATTCTACCCCCAAACCGATATTCAACTCCGCGGCCAGAACTTCCTCCGCTACGCCCGTCGGCTCAGAGACTTCTTCGATTTTGATTATCTCAGCGAAGGAATGATACGCGACGGTGGGTTGAAGCATTACAAGGTGCTTATCTTCGCTGGCGGGCACACTGCTGAGATAGCGACCCTGAGGCGAATAAGGGCATGGTGCCTCTGGGAAAGAGGGATCATCGTGGCATCCAAGAGCAGCGCACCGATTAAGACCGTCGAGGGGGATGACACGCTCTACCGCCTAATCCTCGAGACCGACGGAGCCATCGTGGATGAAGGGCCGAGAACCGGCTACTTCGTCTTTGTCGCGAAAACTCTGAGCGAGCTCCCTATCCTCTCTCGCGACACCAGAGAAATCATCGCCCTCGATTCCAAAACCGACAATCTTTTTTGGACCCTCTTTGAAGATGGCGAAATCCTTATCCTGAACCAAAACCCCACGGATGTCACCTGGGGTTTCACCTTCATGAGGAAATACAGGAGACCCACGATACCCGCTTACGGTATCTGGTCGTCGAAAACAGTCCCCGTTTCCGGTCCATAGGAATGAGCAGCCACTTCGCACGAGGTGAGCCGATCATCCTTTCTGACCTCTACGGTGCGGTCTCCTTCGCTTACCTCCCGAGCGTGATGATGAGTTACTCCTTGAACTTCGGCACCATCGTCGCGCCGTACTTCTCGACCAGCTCCCGCAGCTTCTTTTCCATCTGCGCACGGATTTTGAAATACCGCGGGTCGTCAATGAGGTTTCGCATCTCGTGGGGGTCTTCCTTCAGGTCGTAAAGCTCGTTGAGGTCGAAGACGCCGTGATACGAGCAATACTTGTACCTCTCGGTGCGGGCTCCGAGGACCGTCGGCGTTTGGACGAAAGGTCGCTCCCAGAAATACTCGTAGAGGATGGCGTCTCGCCAGGGGACCTTCTCGCCTCGGGCAACGGGGAGAAACGAGGCGCCCTGAACAGCTTCAGGGATGGGGAGACCAGCGGCATCGAGGATGGTGGGCGCGATGTCTATGTTCAAGGCGAGTCGAGGGGTTCTGCGTCCGGCGGGCACGATTTCAGGGCAGTGGACGATTAGAGGGACTTTGATTGATTCCTCGTACATGCATCGCTTGTCAATAAGGCCATGCTCCCCGTGAAGAAAGCCGTTATCGCTCATGAAAATGATGAGAGTGGAATCGAGGATTCCGAGCTGCTCAAGGGTTTCCATTAAGGTCCCAACGCTGTCATCAACGGCGAGCATCGTGCGGTGGTAATCAATGATGAACTGATCGAAGTCCGTCCTGTCGTGGTACATGTAATCAACGCCGTGCCAGCTATGCCGCTGCCTGCGC
>JABMQX010000042.1 GCA_013203085.1 bacterium
AGGTACGGGTTCTTGTCGGGCGAGGCGTACCACTCGTCCTGCATCTTTCTCGCTGCTGAGCCGCCGTAGGTGCCGACGCGAGGGTATCCCGTGACGTACGACCAGAGCGCCCCCTGCTCTATAAGTACCCTTTGGCATTGCGACGGGTCTCTCTGCGGAACGGAAATGACGTTTCCTCCCCAGACCCAGTCACTCTCGAAGTTCATGCCAACCCACCCGCCAGTCGGGAACATGTCGTCGTGCTCGGTCACGAACATCATCATGCACTTGCCGAGGGTCGCCATGTTGTTCTTACATTTACTCTCCCTGGCTTTTTCCTTCGCCGTCTGAATCGCCGGCAGCAAAAGCGCCATCAATATTGACAGAATAGCCATCACAACCAGAAGTTCTATGAGGGTGAAACCCCTCGCTTGCGTCCCCTTCATGGCAAACCTCCTTTTTTGGCGAGAGAGGCAGCAGCCCCAGAGAGCGAGGACTGTTTTGTCGGTCTCCCAATGGTCCGATTATATACCATAGCCTAAAGCTCTGAAAAAATGTACCACCGCGTTGCCCGGAAGTCAAGCCTATCTCACTTTTTTTATTGCGGAACGCACGACCCAGATTCGATGAAGTCTGCGATGTCCTCCCATCATCCTCCTGAAGAAGTCAGCCCTTTCGGGTCGAAGGCGTCCCGGAGGCCGTCGCCGAGGAGGTTGTAGGCCATGATGGCGAAGAATATGAAGAAACCGGGGGCGATGATCCAGGGGTAATTCTGAAGGTTAGCGGGACTCATCGCCTGGGAAAGCATGTTTCCCCAACTCGGCTGCGGTTCGTTGATCCCGAGACCGAGGAGGGAGAGTGCGGATTCTCCGATAATGTAGCCTGGGATCCTCAAGGTCGCGGCGACGATGGCGTAGGAAAAGGTGTTGGGCAGGATATGTCTAATGATGATTTTGAAACTGCCGGCGCCGATTCCTCTCGCGGCCAGGGCGTATTCTTCCTCCTTCAACGATAGAACCATACCTCTGATGACGCGGGCGAGGCCGGGCCAGCCGAGGAACGCAAGGATGACGACAATGAGGATGTATCGCTGCGTCGACGTGAGGTCTCGCGGGAGCGCCGCCGTCAGCGACAGAAGAAGATAAAAGGCGGGAAAGGACATCAAAAGCTCGACAAGGCGCATAAGGAGGGTATCGGTGAAGCCGCCGAAATAGCCGGAAATGCCCCCGACGATGAGACCGAGGGTGAAAGAGATGAACACTCCTATCAGCCCGACGGTCAGGGAGATTCTCGCCCCGTAGCAGATTCTGGAGAACACGTCGCGGCCGTTCCAATCGCTGCCGAGGAGGCGTATTCGGCATGGCTTGTCAACGCCGAAGAGATGTATCCGGCACGAAATTGCTCCCAAGAGCTTGTACTTCTCCCCTTTGACAAAAAACTTGATGTAATACCGCTTGGTTTTGTCGACCTTTTCGAGCCACTCGCCAAGCTCAAGCTCGCTGGTCCGATTGAAGACGAAGGGGCGCAAAGAGAATCCTTTCTCGTCCCGGAAACGAATTCTGTCCGGGGAGAGATAGGGTCTTTTTCTGTCTTCATTGTCGTACCGGTAAGGGGCAGCGAAGTCGGCGAATAGCGCCCCCAGATACATGAGCACAAGAACGCCAAGCCCGACAAGAGCGAGCTTGTGCCGGCGAAGGCGCCGCATGGCGATTCTGAAGGGTGAGCGAGCGCCTGCCCGGGGTCTGGTGTTGGGGGTCGGGGGTCTGCCCTGAACCCTGAACCCGGTACCCTGTACCCTTTTCATGACGTTCACCCTACCTTTATTCTTGGGTCCACAGTTGCCAGGAGAATATCCGCGATGAGATTGCCCACGAGTAGCAGGACAGAGCTCATCATTAAACCACCCATGACAAGATACATGTCCTGGGAAAGCACCGCGTCCAGCATGAGCTTTCCGAGGCCGGGATATGCCAGCACAGCCTCTGTAAGCCCGACGCCGCTCAGCAGTGCCGACAACTGATACCCGAATATGGTGATCATGGGATTGATGGCGTTCCGGAGGATGTGCTTGAAGATGACCTTTCTCCCGGAAAGCCCCTTCGCTCTGGCGGTGGTAATGTATTGCGCTCTCTTAACTTCCAGGACGTTTCCCCGCATGATTCGCATCAAACCGGCGACGCTGCTGAGAATCATCACAGCCGCCGGGATAGCCATGTGCCACAGGTAATCACTAATCTTCGCCCAAAATGAAAGCTCACCATAATTGGAGCTGACAAGACCACCCGGCGGAAGCCAGCCCACGCTCGAAGCGAGCATCAGCAGGAGAAAAGCCACGAAAAAAGTCGGCAAGGACATCCCGATGAAAGCCAGAACCGAAAAGACCTTGTCGCTGAATGAATACTGTCTCATGGCGCAGTAGATGCCCAGCGGAACGGAGATGAACCAGGTAAACACCATCGCCAGAAGCGAAAGCCGGAGGGTTACCATCACCCGCATGGAGATAAGGGGAAAAATCTTCATGCCAATGTACTTTGTGGATTCGCCGAAGTCGAGGTGCACGGCGTTCCACAGCCAGCGGAAGTACTGCTCGATGACCGGCCGGTCGAGACCGTAACTCCGGATGAGCTCCTTGAGCGTTTCTTCGCTGAACTGAGGGTTGAGCCGGTACTGCGCAGTGAAGTCAAGGGGGGCGATCTGAATGATCGTGAAGCTGATGATGGAAATGCCCAGGAGGGTCGGGGCCATCTGCAGGATACGGAGGAGAATGTACTTCCACGGCAGGATCGAGGCCAACTTTCTGCCGATACGGCTCGGAGACCCTACCCCCTTCCGACCTGATTCCGCCAAATTCCTCGCCTCCATCTCTGCGTGCTCCGCGCCCTCTACGGTCAACAGTAGAAGTGCCTTGTCAGGGCGTTACCATAAGCTCACGGTCAATGTTGTGGTAAATCCGCCTCGCCAGGGCGGTCGGTTTCGTGTTTTCGAACTTATTTCGGATCGCCGCGAGATACTCAGGCGCGACGGTGAGGATGAGGGGGAGCTGCTCGGCGACGATTCCCTGGTGTCTCCAGTAGATTTTGACTCTTTTCTCCTTGTCCATCTCTTGGGCGCCCTTGTTGAAAATGTCGTCTATCTCTTTCTCCCAATCTCTGACACCCTTTTCCCAGTCTTCGACTCTTTTGCGCCATTTGCCAAGCTGGTCTTCCTCGGACGGTTTTTGTGGCTTCTGATTCCAGAAATGTGTCCTGCCGTCGTAAGCCCAGACGTTCTTTCCCCAGTGAGGATCGAGAGAGCCTGTCAGACCCATGACCATGGCTTCCCAGTCGAGGCTGCTCTGGAGCTTGGAGACGAGGTTGTTGAACTCGAGGGGAGAGAAGGTAACGTCCATCCCCAGTTTTTTCAGGTCGGAGGTAATTATCTGGCAGGTGTTCACCCTGACGTTGTTTCCTGTGTTGGTGGTCAGCATGAACTTGACAGGCACGCCCCTCGGCTTCTCTATGATTCCGTCGCGGTCGTAGTCAACGTAGCCAGCCTCCTTGAGGATGCGGCGAGCTTTTTTGAGGTCGAACTGGTATTTCCTGACGTTCGGGTTGTGAAAAATGGGGTTGGAGGGCGGCTCAGCGGAGTCGAGAATCTCGCCCACTCCAAATAAGACGTTTCTGAGTATGGTGTCTCTGTCTATGGCGTAGGCGCATGCCTGCCGGAATTTCTGGTCCCTGAACCACACCTGCATTCTCTTGGGAACACCGACCACGTTCTGGTTGAACATCAGGAAACTCGTGCCGAGGACGCCCCCGCCGTCGTAAATGGTGAAGTCCTGTTCGAGGGCAAGCTTGCGGAGTGTGGCGTAATCTTCCCCACGGACCCCGTAGCCGTCAGTCTGGCCAGCTTTGAACTTCACCATCATTGTGTTCAAGTCCGAGCAGATGAGGAGGATCATCTTTTTGATCTGCGGGAATCGGCGCCCCTCACTGTCTTTATACCAGTAATATTCGTTGGCTGTGAGGACGACCCTTTCACCGTTCCTGTACTCCGAGATCTTGAAGGGGCCGGTTCCAACGACGTTCTTCGGGTCAGTATTCACGTTCCACGTGGAGGCGAACTGCCCTGAATCCACCGCCTTTTTGAGAATATGTTTCGGCAGAATATAGACTCCCTGGACCATTCTCACGAAAGGTGCGAACTTCGCTGCCAGGGTGATTTTGATCGTGGCATCGTCAACTTTCTCGATGCGGGGATATTTCCCTTCGATCTTGAGGATGTCTCGCATAGCTGCGCCCGGGATATCCTCATTCAGATAAATGTCGTTGAAGGAGAATAACACGTCGTCAGCAGTAACCCTTTCGCCGTCGGAAAAGCGAGCATTCGGACGAAGGTGGAAAGTCCACACCAGCCCGTCGGCGCTCGACTCCCAGCTCTCGGCGAGACAAGGCTCGACCTCCGCCGTGACGCCGTTGGTCACGGTCAATCCCTCGAACATGTAATCGAGAATATCCGTGGAGGAGGTTTCGTTGGCGGTGACTGGATTGAAGGATTTCGGGTCAGAAAGCGCGGCGGCGACAATCTCGTTGCGATACTTCCCGCGTTTGCGTCCCCCCCCGACGATATAGACGGTGAACTTGCCGTATTGCACGCCATTGATGACCCGCGGCCCCGTCAAGGCAACCGCTCTTCGCCTGACGGCGAAGCAGTCGTTAGTACCCAAGATCAACGTGACGCACAACGACAGCGCTGTTGCCAGTGCCATCGTTTTTGATTCCAAATGCCGTACCATTTCGAACCTCCTTGCTTATTGCCGAGCTTGCTCGCCCCGGAGCCGGGGATCGAGTATGTCCCTTAGCCCATACCAGCTAATGACCATCTCGGTCACTCACATTAATTCTCTGAACTCGGCCACAGTCAATCCAGCCTGGCGAATAATGGACCTCAACGTACCCTTTGCAATCTCCCCGTGATCAGGCACAGTTAATCTACGATAAGGGGGATTCGCGTTCCGGAGAATCATGTGGCTCCCTGTCTGATGATCTATAGAATAACCTATCTTTCTCAATATGCCGCAGAG
>JABMQX010000482.1 GCA_013203085.1 bacterium
CCTGCTGCTCCGCTATGCTCGCCCCACGTCACAGAGGATGCCGCGAGATAGAGGGGGGCGAAAGACAGAATGGCAAATAAGACGTGTCCGATCCGTCTCAGAAAGAAATCCTGATTGACACCGCTTCTCGTCTGCAAAGTGCGGGGTCCTCCGCTCATTTGATGTTCGAGCATCTTCGTATCCCGCAAACCTTGTCTCAACCTGATTGGCAGTTTGGAAGAAAAGCTCCCATCTTCTTCAATCGCCGCTGCAATTCGGACACGGCAATCCCCCGCGTGGCTGTGCCTTTTTCAACCGCAATCGCCGAGGCAACTCCGGCTGCCTGGCCCGTGATAAAACAGCCGGGCATGACGCGAATGGAGCTTTGCATGTAACGGTCCGTGCTGACACATCGCCCGGCGACCAGGACGTTCGACAGCTTTCGGGGAAGAAGGATTCTGTAGGGAATCCCGTAATTCTCTCCTTTACCGTACCTCAGGCTCTTGAAATCTTTTGCATACATCTCGTAATCTTTATCTCCCGGCTTTGACGCATGAATATCGACCGGATAGGAATAACGGCCGATTTCATCGTTGAACACAGCCCGTTTTTTGAAATCAGCCAGATTAAGGACATAATCCCCCATGATGCGGCGCGTTTCTCGAATTCCCAACATGGCGCCCGTGGCGAGAAGTTCCATCTTCTCAAAGCCTCTCAAATACTCTTTATAGAAGCGCTCGTATTCCATAGTCAACTTGCGCGCCCAGATCAGAGCTTTCGTGACAGACCGCTCGTCTGTCCCGTCAACCCCGAACGTGTGGCCGATGTTACCGCCGCCGACGTTCTCACCGAGGCGGTACATACCGGGCAGATGACGGTCTTCATAGGTGAATACGTTATCCTTGAAAGCCTCCGGAAGTAGTTTTTCCTGGTTCTGGAGCCCAAATCTTCTCGCCGTGTCCCAGGCGATATCGGCCCAGAGGTTGCATAAAGTGCCCGCCATCATGTTGCCTTCTCGATCGCCCTTCTCAAATGGAGCGCCTGCCCAGGCGGCGAGGTCTCCATCACCGGTGCAATCAATGAAGACCTTTGCCTTCACCGCGAAGATTCCACTCTTGGCGGCAAGTATCGCCAAAGTTACACTATCTGCTTTTGTTTCGACATCAATCAGGCGTGTGTCGAAGCTGAAGCGAACGCCGGCATCCAGCAGTAGGTCATCGTAAACTCTCTTGAGAACCTCTGCCCGAATTGTCCTATCGCTATCAGGTCCGGTGCCGCCGGCCTTTTGCAGTCTATCGAGAATCTCTTTCCCGATGCCTCCTGCCAAGAAGTTCTTGCCATCCGTGAAAGGCATGAATATGGGAAGCCGCCCCGCCGTGCCCATTCCACCGAGACAGTTCTGACGCTCGGCGAGAAATACACTTCGCTTCTGGCGCGCCGCTGCCACGGAAGCGGCAATTCCGGAGGGACCGCCACCGGCTACGAACACATCGAGCTCGTGTCGGACAGGGATGCGGCGTCGAATCGTTAGCGTCTTTTCGCCGACAAGCTCCCCTGAGCTGGTTAACGCCTCACCGAAAGGTGGTCTCGCCGCAGCCAAACCACTCATTCCCGCCGTTGCGATGGCGCTCTTCAGGAAAGTTCTTCTGTCTAATGGCATCGCTTTGTCTCCTTTAGCTCACTAACCGGTGCAGCCCGACATCTGGTCGCTCGTCTCCTTCCCGGATGCATGTGTCAACGCACGCCGTCCGGGGGGAGTTCTTGAAGGTCGGAAATCCACTATGAATTTCAATCTTCTCGGCTGTCAATCGAAAAGTGATGTCGCGCAGAACGCATTGGTTTCCGGTGGGAAAAGGGGAAGTTTTCTCATCGGCGAGATTCTTTCCTTGGACATCCGGAACTCGATGCGAAAGGGAAGCCCCAAAAGGGTCCCATCGTGGACCCTCGGGGCTTCCCTTTCTTCATCTCTTCTTGCGACGCAGGATCAGCAACTGCTCTTTCGCCGCGTTTTCACTCTCAGCTCGTTTGCTGTCTCGGGCGAGCTTTTACCAGAAGTTGTTTTTCTGTCCGTACCAGACGCTGGCGCTTTTCCACTGGGGGCTGCTGCCGCCCCAACCCATGTTGCATTTGAACCAGCGGTTGTAGGACCAGGTAATACCCAACCACGTGTATTTCTGCCACGCGTAACCGTAAGCCAGGGGATAGTGCGCTCCTGTGCAGCCGATGCCAATGATCGCCGGTCTGCCGAGGTCTCTGATCGAGTCCCTCGCTCTCTCGCGGGCAGAGCTTGAGGAAAAGCACGGTAAGGTCCAGTACCAGGAGACCGAGTATCCGTGGCCGCGGCTCTGGGCCCACTTATATCCTTTATACATGTTCCAGGGATTGGTGGCGCCTGAGCTCCCGGCACAATAGGTGCCGATTTGGGGCACGATGTACCAGATGCAGTTTCTCACCGCCCAGTTGTTGTAGAGGGGGGCGACGCCGTCAATGGCGTTGACGTACCCCTTGTTGTCAAACCAGCCGTAGTCCATGGCCCAGGCGGTGGCTCCGCATCCGCTCCAGCAACTGCCTCCCCACTCCTGATCGTAGCGTCTCTGATTCCCCCAATTGCCTGCCCAATAGTAGGTCCAGGAGCTCCAGCCCGTCGGCTGTTCCGCAGACAATGCGCCCGGCTCGCTCACTACCAGGATGTAACTCTCCGTGCTGCCATCAGGAAGCACGACGTGCAGGAGGCTGCTTCCGACCTGGACGCCGGTTACCAGCAAGCCCATTCGCTGAATTTGGATTGTGGCAAGCCTCGGGTCTTCCAGAGTAAACGCTTCGATCTGCAGATCCTGCAAGACCAGAGTGGGCTGCTTTACCAGCACATTGATACCCTCTGGGAACCGCCCCAGGAAGACGTCCCACTCGCTGGCTGCCTCCTCGCGTTTGCGCTTGCGGGCCTCTTGGAAGAACTTAGATTCCCGATAATCCTTCTTGAAGGCTTCATAGCTTTCGTAGGGTTTAGGCTCGAAGTCCGGCGGGTCGGGCACTTGTTCGCCCGTCTCATCCACGAAGCCCCCAAACACTTTGTCGCAGTACTCCAAGCATTCCTCCGGGTAGTGGACCGGCATGGGGCCGGTGCGCCCCAGCATCTCTCCTTTCTCGTTCTCGGCGACCATGAAGCTGTCGTCGTAGCGGACGATCACAACCGCTGATGAGTTGGCCTGTTTCCGTAGGCATTCCGTACGGGTGAGTCCCTCGGTAGCGAAATCAACTACCGGCGACAGGTTCTCGGTGAGCGAGACGAGAATGAAGCCGCGGTCTTGATTACAGACCTGGGGGGGAGGCAGAACATCCTGCAGGGGCCCCGGTCCGCCTGGCTGGAACTCCGCCGGCCGGCTAATGAGCTTGAACTCTATGAGACGCGGCTCGCCGTCATCGAAAAGCGGGATGTAGACGGGAGAGGCTATGGGGCCAAGCATCACGTTCTCCCAGCTATTGTCCCCAGCTATGTCCTGCATCTCTGCGAGGAACTTGGTCCCGATATCCAGAGCGAGGGTGGGGACATCTTCCAACGGAATGTTGAGAGGGATGCCCCATTCCCCACCGGGCTCAATTCCCATCCGATAGAACCCGGTAGCCGCTTCATACGTGTCCTGAAGCTTACCGTCGGCCGTTATGGGAAGCGTGTTCGCAGGCACCTCTTCCCACGGCCCCCCGGGGGCGTCAGACCTTTCCAGCCTCAGCAACGATGTCGTGCATAAAGCCGACGGCACCATCAGCAATGCAACGAGAACGAAAAGCAGTGTTTTTTTCATGTTCCCTCCTTTTTTGAAAGTGATGGATGAATTCCCGGAAACTTGGAGAATCTCGGATACAGTACTTTGCTTGAGCAGGGTAGAAATGGGAGAGTCTTCTCAATCAGGTTTGCAATCGCCTGCTGTGGGACGCGCACACGTAACGAAAACGAATCTACTGGCGCGATCATGGAACGTCTTGGGAGCACAAAAAACCTACTTGTTCTGAGCAGCCTTTGTCAGCCCCACCGATACCCTTCAGGTTCCCAATTTATAGTCCAGGCCGGCCCCTTTGTCAACTCTTTTTTCGACAGAAGTTTCCTCGCGTACCCCGGCAAAGGGGCGAGGACCGAACACGGCGTTGAGTTGCACCGGTGTTTGCGGGCGGGAAGGGACATCAGAGGACCGGTAACTGCCGTCGCAGAGGCACGAAGGACAGGTACATCCGGTTCATTCCTTGGATATTCGCAAGCCGCTGCGGATGTGCTTCTTCTTGAATAGATAGATGAGGACGAAGCCAGCGAAAAAGCCGCCGATGTGAGCGAACCATGCGGTGCCTCCCAAGCCCGGCATGTTCAAGCTGGGCAGCCCAAGAAGCATCTGGATGCCGAACCAGAAGACCAGGTAGAGATATGCAGGCACCTCGACGGGCCACAGGAAGTAGAAAATCGGGATGAGGGTAACGACTCTGGCCGTGGGATAAAGGACGAGGTACGCCCCCATGACGCCGGATATGGCCCCGCTGGCGCCGACCGTGGGAATTATTGAAGAAGCGTTGGCTCCCATGTGCGCGAGACAGGAGAGAGCTCCGCAAAGGAGGTAGAACAAAAGGAATTTCAGGTGCCCGGAGGCGTCCTCGATGTTGTTGCCGAAGACCCACAGAAAAAGCATGTTTCCAAGAACGTGCCAAAGGCTTCCGTGAAGGAAAAGACAGGTCAGAAGCGTTAGGGGTTCTAAACGTCGGCGCCCCTCCTTGATTTCCTCGAGGTCCCCGAGCAGAACCTGGCGCTTCCGACTCTCCCGTATCCTCTCGAAAAAACCCCTACTCTTCGCCGGCCTCCGCACGAACTCCCACTTCAGCTTTTCCCAGGACCTGGCATATTCAGCTTCGTCCAACTGATTGACGAACAAACCGGGAATGAAGGCAAAGCGATAGAGGACATTGACCATCACTCTCTCGTTCCCGAGCGGGAACTGAAGCACAAAAACCCAGATGTTGAGGACGATCAGCGCGATGGTCACATACGGAAATGTCTGCGTGGGATTCTTATCTTTGAGAGGAATAAACATTGGCTCGCCTGGTCCCCCTCGGAGGGACGACCGCGCGCTTTACTTCGTCGTTACCAGAAAGGCGCTGATGTCGTATCGCATTGTCAGCTTTTCCTGGGCGGTGAAGAGGACCCTTTTCCGATAGCTGTTCGTTGTCTGCTCCATCTCGTCCATATCCGAGACGTCGAAGTATCTGACGAGGAATTCTGGATCGGGCGTGGGTTGTCCCGCCTTGGCGACAAAATCAACACGGAACTTCATCTTCGCTCCCTCGGGCCAGGGAGAGTTCAGATCAACGCTCACTATCGCCTCCACATGGCGGAGATTCTTCTTGGTGTCGAGCTTCGCTCCGGTAACGACCACAGCCGGGAAACCTTCCCGAACAATGTCCGAGACCTGTGTTTCCCCTTCCCCGGGGGAAGGGTCTGCTTTTCCTCCCTCAAAGACGATGAGAGGAGGCTTCGTCCCTTCGGGGAGGGGTTTCAACGACTTCGAGAGAGGCCGAGAGAGCTTCTCAGATTCCGCGAGGACGGCTCGCCGCCGCCATCCTGCAACTTCCTTTTCCAGTTCAGCGATGCGGACATTCATGCTTTCCGTCTGCGTGGAGATCAGCGCAAGCCTTTTCTCGTACTTTTCCACGGTCACCTTGTTAAGCTCGAGAGCCTGCTTCTGTAAGGTCAGCACCTGCTTTCTTTGCCCTTCCAGCTCGGCGATCTGCCGTGTCAGAGTGTCCTTTTCCTGCTCAAACTTCCTGCGCTCCCGATTAAGCTGTTCGAAACCGAAATGCAGCTCTTGCTGGGTTTTCTTTATCTGTTCAAGCCGTGCTTTGACCTCTAAGTTATCGGGATCGATCTCAAGATACTGCTGGTATAAGACGCTCGCCGGACCGAGCTTGGCTTCTTCAAAAAGCCTGTCGGCTCGCTCCTTTAAGGATCCGAGTTGTATCCTCGCCAGATAGGCTTTGGCAGCCTTGCCAAACCGAGAACGCGGGTATTTTCGGATAAAGCCCTGAAAGGTCTGGCTGGCATTGAAGTAGTTGCGAGTGTCGTAATAGTATTGCCCCACGAGGAATTCCGATTCCTCGGCATACTGGGAGTCCGGGTATTGCCTCAAGACTTGCCTGTGAAACAGAAACGCCACATCTCTTTTCCCCGCGGCCTGGGCCGCTTTCGCCTCCGCAAACAAGCCCGCTGCGCTTTGGCAGAACGCCCCAGGCGAAAAACACAGTCCCAATAGAGCCGTCAGAACGAGTGCTCTTTTCATCATCTCCATCACCTCCAGTTGAAGACCAGCACGTATCATCTGCCCGCCGCCATGATTCTGGGAGTTTGAACGCCGGCAGGCGCAGGGGGAGCAAGAACTGTGCCCGTTTTTCAAACATTTTTGCGGAACATTCGCTCAGCAACCTTGTCTAAGAAAGAAGAAAGGAAAACCTATTGCCCCCTTTATAGACTTTTCCAGGAGGTCATAAATGACGACACGACAGAAGGTTATTGCCAAAACTCTTGCCGCGGGCATTTTCCTGGCGGCCATACAAGCCGCCGAATGCGCGTACCTCGAACAGGACCAGGGAAAACAACCGCAGCCCACGCCCGAGCGAATCATTCCGCCCCCACCACCGCCGCGGAACGAAATATGCCGCCTGATCTCAAGAATCCGCGTCGGCAGCCCTTTCTCATTCAAGAACATGACCGTTTTCCCTCTCCGACTATCCCCGCCGTGGGGAGATTCTGATTATAAGACACTCGATGAAAGCCTGTCCAGTGGCTATATCGAGATTCTTGAAGAAAAGGATCCCGAGGTACGGAGCGTTTTGGTCCGCAATAGTTCCCGTCACCATGTTTTCCTGATGGCGGGGGAGTCACTGGCGGGCGGCAAGCAGAACCGTCTTATTTCGGAAGATGTGCTGCTGGCCCCACATGGAAAGGCGGTCCGCGTCCCCGTTTACTGTATCCAAAGGAGAAGATGGTCACCGGGGAAACGCGAGTTGGCTTCCGGCGGCTTCGCGGCGCCGAGCTCCATGCGCAGAATGGCCAGGGAGAAGGTGAGCCAGAGGGCGTTGTGGGATGCTGTCAGCGGGGTCTTGGAGGAAACAGGCGCCCGCTCCGAGAACGAAGACCTCTCCGCAGCGTTTAAGAGTAGCTCGGTCAGCGGGGAGCTGGCTCGTTATCGGCGGGAGATTCGGATTCCGCTTCGGGAGACCGTCGGCTGCGTCGCCGTCGTCAACGGCCGCATCATCGCCAGCGACATTTTCAGCTCTCCTGAGCTTTTCGGGAAATTGTGGGGAAAGCTCCTCGACAGTTGCTCGCTTGACGCGATCACGGGACGTGAGGTACGCCGCCGAGGACCACAACCGGACGAGGGTGACGTCAGGAGATTCCTGGACCGGGTCTTTCGGGCATCATACAGGGAAAGGGGCGCCCGAGACGTCGGCAGAATTGTGGAAGTTGCTGGTGGGGGGATAGATGGGGAAGGATTGACCTTCCGACGGGAGGTCGTTCACGTTCATCTCACGCCCAGGAGGGAAGTCAGATTCTGAGCTTCGCGAGAGCCTACTACGCGAATCGCTCCATTAACGGTTGGGCACGGTAACGGGAACGGAATCAG
>JABMQX010000483.1 GCA_013203085.1 bacterium
GTATGATATCGCCCGCCCGGATGTATTCCTTTGACTTGCGGACCGCCTGCTTGAACTCCTGCTTGGTGAAGGGGCAACGGACCTCCGGAAACTGCAGGTGACCGGAAGTGCTAACAGTGGACGGCTGCAAGGGACGCGAGAGCATCCCCACAGCGCGGTCTATTCTGCCCACGGCTTCGCGGTAGGCCTGCTGAGGCGGAGAATCATCAATGATGGCGTTGGACACGACCTTCAAGGTGCGGTTGACGTGGTCGAAGATAAGCACGGTATCAGTGATAATGAAATAGAGCTCAGGGAGCAGCAAGTCATCCTCGTTGCGCTGTGGAATGTCCTCGATATATTGGATGACGTCGTAAGCGATGTAGCCGACGGCTCCGCCGGTGAAGCGGTGAAGCTCCGGCAATTCGACAGCTTTGTACTCAGAGATAAGGCGAGCCAGTTCGTCCAGAGGGTTGCCCTCGATGGTGTATTCCTTGACATCCCCGTCTTGGATCAAGGTGATATGCCTGCCCCTCGATCTGAAGATGAACCGAGGATCGCTGCCGAGGAAGGAATACCTGCCGATGTTGCCACCGCTCTCCACGCTCTCCAGAAGAAAGCCGAAGGGACTGCTGTCAATCTTCCGGAAAGCGGACACCGGCGTTTCCATATCCGCAAGGAATTCCCTGTAAACGGGCACGAGGTTGCCCTTTTCCGCAAGTTTCAAGAACAGCTTTTCGTCGGGAAAATACATAGGCTTTGGTCCCAGAAGACGCTTACGAGAAGACAAATCACTGCGCAGTTTTAGACCGTTGTTCCTCCTCGCGCACGGCAATGAGCGTCAGGGTTGCTGAGGCAACGTAATTGCGCACACCGACCGCGCCGTTTTTGTTTTCCCACTCGTTGACACCGTGCTCATGCATGTGCTGGAGGAGGTCCAGAAGCATCTGGCTCGCTCGCTGCGGGTTGACACGGCGAAGGGTATGGATAACCCATGCTCCGGGCACAGGCCAGTAGCCCCCATTTTGATAGGTGTTCGCGGGCAAGGGCCGCAGCAAGCTTTGCCACCCTTCCGGCTCGCGGATATGGCGAACCATACCCTGCCACACAATTTCGCCGTAGTGCTTGTCCAGCCACCGGGCAATAGCCCACCCCTGCTGTTCAGTGGCAGCCCCGGTGAACACAGCATAAGCGCTCCCCCAAACGTCGGGCTGACGGCAGTCCTGTGTGGCCGCCAAAAAGACGCCCTCTTTCTCATCCCAGAGAGCGCGAAGAGCATCTCGCACCCGTTTCGCTTCCCTTCGCCACCGGAGGGCGTCTGGGCCGCTCCCCACTTTTTCGTACAGCCGAGCCATGCAATGGGCGGATTCCCAGTACAGCACCGAGGAAAAAAGGACCGCTCCTGTCTTGCGGATGCAGTCCGTGAAACCATAGGGTGAGCGACTGGGCGCGTCGGGATCAATGAAGACCAACCCGTCCTCTCGGCGGGGAATACTTCTCATCGCTTTCTTCAGCGTCGCTGCATGCTTTGTGAAAACTTCTACATTGCCCGTTCGGTTAACCGTGAACTCGACCAGTTTGACGAGGAACTGGGCATTATCGGTGGGGGCTTCTCCGACCGGATTCTCGGTGGAGCCTGCACTGTAAACCGCTCGCCCATCGGCTTGTACTCGGTCAGGGGCGACTCCATCCTGGCGAACGCCCCTCAGCAAGTAGCCCACGGCGTTTCGCAAGTCCGCATTGCTGATGCCTTCGGCATATCCTTCCACCATGTAGCAAAAGTCCCGGGTCCATAGGGCTCCGTACCGCCCGGCGCCGTCTGGGGTAAAACATTGGGTGAGCCCATCACGGGCAAGGCGGCGGCACCCTTCGATCTGACGCTTAGCCTCGATCCGGAGCCATCGAGCGAGGTCATTAAGGGTTCTCGCTCCTTGACCTTCCTGAGGCCGCGCATCGCGTAGCCCGATCACCATTATTGCCCCAAGGAGAAAGCATATCGCTATGCTGCACATTCTCATTTGCCTGCTTCCAGCCCGGAAAGTTCGATGGTATTGAATTCTCCCCAACTCTTGCCAAAACTTTTCCGGGCCTCATGGTTACCGACTACGAGGAGCGTTATTCCCTCAGGGTCAATGTACTTTTCTGCAACTCGAAGGACATCATCGGGGGTAACCGCTGCGATTCTATCGAGATAGGTGTCAAGGTAGTCTCGCGGGAGACCTTCGTATTCAATGGAGACGAGCCTGTTCACGACGGCGCGAC
>JABMQX010000484.1 GCA_013203085.1 bacterium
AGAAGAGGGGATGAGGCGCTCGAGATGTGTTCACGGCTGGAGGCCCGTTGTCGGGAATTGCCCGTGGAAGAATATCCCGCCGGCTTTTGCATTCCCCTGGGGGAGGCGAAACTCGGTCCTCCAATTCCCGATCCGCAGAAGATCATCTGCATCGGTATGAACTACAGAGACCACTGCGAGGAGCAAAAGAAGCCCCTGCCGGCAAAGCCGGTTATTTTCGCGAAGTTTCCGACGGCGCTGATCGGCCACAATGATCCTATCGTCAAGCCGCCCCTCACTGAGCAGATGGATTACGAAGCGGAGCTTGGGGTCATCATCGGGAAAAGGGGGAAGAATATCCCGGAGCACGAGGCGCTTTCTCACGTGGCGGGCTACACGATCGTGAACGATGTGACCGCAAGGGACATCCAGTTCTCGGATGGGCAATGGGTTCGGGGAAAGAGCTTCGACACTTTCGCTCCAACGGGCCCCTATCTTGTGACCGGGGACGAAGTGCCGGACCCTCAAAAGCTGAGCATCCGGTTGACGGTAAATGGGGAGCTGCGACAGAGCTCCAACACAGCGAACATGGTCTTTTCGGTTGGTTTTCTCGTGTCGTACATATCGAAAGTATGCACGCTTTTGCCCGGTGACATCATTTCCACGGGAACGCCCGGCGGTGTTGGGGTTTTCCGGAAACCGCCGGTTTTTCTGAGGTCGGGAGACGTCGTTTCTATCGAGATAGAGAAGCTGGGCACTCTGGAGAACAGAGTTGAGGCGCCGGATTGACCGGAGAGGGGCTGCTGAGCCGGGAGGCATGGGAGAAAAATGAGAAGGCCGCTGGATTCGGGGTCCATCGCACGGCCTCCTCAATCGTTACACTTGACAGACACAACAACCGTGCCTTCCAGATGATGAAGCTGGAGCCAGGCTACGGTGTTTGGGTCGGATCCTCAGACGCTATGCTGTTATAAAGATTTATGAACCCGGAGTTTCCTGTTGAATCAACGACGGTGCCGGAGATGATAGTGGTTCTCGTGGTCACCTGCTGCTGGGCAGTTCCGGTCTGAATCGGCTGGTTGGTGTCCACAGCACCGGTGATATAGTTAGGGCCCGCCCCAGTCTGCATGGTGAGGTATATCTCGGCGTGGTAGGATTGGGGCAACTGCTGCTGTGGCTGTTGCTGCTGGGTTGTGGTAGTCTGCTGTTGCCCCGGTTCTTCGCCCGTCGCATAAACCCCGTAGTAAGTGAAGTTGCTGAACGTTCCGGTCCAGGTTCGGCCGAGGTTGTCAATCCCCTGGATATCCTTTCCGCTGTGTGTCAACTGGATGGAATAGAGGTTGGGCATAACCCCGGGGTCCTTAGAGCTTACGAGGTACTGCCCGCTGAGGTTGACAGACATGCCCCCGAAACCGGAGGACGTCTCATAACCTCCTCCCCCGCAGCCGAAAAGACCCAACGCCACAACCCCTGCAAGTGCCACCAGAGATATTCTCTCTCTCATGTTATCCTCCTTGAAAATTGGATGCTCGCCACTATCCGCCTGTGGAAAGTCTACCACGAAACTGTGAAAAAAGCGGAAAAATCGTCCGCACCGCGCAAACCAAAGGTGTAATGAGTTTCGCACTCTAACTTCAACGCATTTTTAACCTACCACCATGCGGCTGGCCGGTCAAGGAAAATTAAGGAACTAACGTGAACCTCAGTCACTGGCGGCTCAAGATGGAACCACAGAGCACGCAGACTACGCGGAGGCGGAAATCGGACACTTCATGTGATTAAGGTCGCGGCCAAAACGACGTGCTTCAGTTCCATGATAAACCTCAGAGAGATCGTTGCCATCAGCCCTTTCTTGCAGAAGAAATAGCCGAAGAAGGTTGCGAGGCAGAGTTTCGCGGCAAGGATCGCCGCGGTGAGCAAGTCCAGCCTGATGGGGAACCCCACGAAAACCGCCGACTTCAACCCCAGGGCAGCGTTGAAGGCAGAGGACAGGAGTATAGCCGCAGGCACGGACCTCAGAAGACGAAACAGGATGACCAGCATGCCGAAACGGCACACCACTTCCTCGAAGAACGCCGCCCTCAGCGGTATGGTCAAAGCTACCATAGGACTTTTGGGATAGAGCCTCTGAAAGCCTCCGGTCAGTCCTTTGTCAAATAGGAAAGCCGTTGTCACAGCCAGAGCGGGTCCGAGGATCAGAAGGGTTTTGAGTTCTTTGCGAAGTCCCCCGAATGTTCCGAAGCCAGCCACCTTTTTGCCATCAGACCAAGCGAAGCCGCATGCCGAGGTCACGAGCAGGGCGAAAAACGCCAGCAGGAGGTCTCTTGCGAAGAGGAAAGGAAGGGAACTCTCTGTGGCTCTGGCAAGTATGGCTTCCCTGTAACCCGGGTTGAAGAAGTAACAGTCCACTATGTTCGGGGCAACCGCCGCTGTGGCGACCGCGGCAAATTTCAAGGCTTTGACGAGGACGTCTTCCTGAAGGAAATCTCTCACAATTTTCCCCTTCCCTTTCAGGGTAGAATCTTGACCGGCGAACCGAGTTCCATAAGCATGAACAGTTCCTCGATATCTTTGTTGTCCAGGGCGATTCCGCCGTGGGTCCAATCCACCCGATTTCCCTCGCCGTGAATGCCGATCTCCCCTCCGAGGCGAGTGTTCCAGGGGGGTCTTTTCTTGGCGGCGAAAGCTTGGAGGATTCTGGCGTTTTCCTCGTCCGAGATGAGACAGCTTTTCAAGCCTCGTTCGGCATCTTCCTTGTTGGGATAGCTCAGCCCCATAAAGAGATGGAACCTACTCCTGTCGTTCTTCGTGCAGATGTAGAATTCTCCCTCCGGGGTGCATCCGTCGCCCTCTTTTCTCTTATCTTCCACCGGGTTCAAGCCGAGGGCGATATGGTAAGTCCTGACGAGGCTATCTCCATCGTAAAGCTCCATCTCTCGCCGTGCCTTGTAAATCACGAGAGAGGGATTCTTCACCGATATGTGTAGAGGCTCGTCGCCTGGCGTTTCCGGGCCGTAAAGTTGCTCCATCTTTGGCACCCACGGTTTGCGAAGATATGGATAGTACCACCATAAAAAGGCAAGTACGGCGGAGATCACAACCGCCAGCGGGATCAGGATGAGCAAAGTTCCCATGAGTTCCTCGCAATTGCACCGGAAGGCGCAAACTCAATCGGAGGTCGAAGAAATCGGAATCGCCTTTCAAGTATCAGATAGGGTCGCGAGCCGCCGGTTCGCAACCAAGCAGTTCTGCGTCAACACGACGCTTTTTCCCTATTCGCTTCGTCGAGGTATGGCTTGCACGCCTCGAACACGCTCGTGACTGATATGCGCTTCATACATGCCTCGGAGATGCTGCATTGCCGACTAAAGCACGGACTGCACCGGAGTCCGCTGGTCAGGACTGTATGTTTCTCGCCGTAGGGTCCGGTTCTCAACGGACTCGTTGGCCCGTAGAGAGCCACCACGGGAGTGCCTACCGCTGCTGCGACGTGCACGGGGCCGCTGTCGTTCCCGACGACGACGTCTGCTTCTTGCAATAGAAGGGCGAGTCCCTTAAGCGTCGTTTTGCCCGAGAAATCCATCGTCTGACAGCGGCTTAGAGAGGCTATTCGCTGTATCAAGACCGCGTCCCCGGGCGAACCGATGAAGCCGACCTGAGCGCCCTGTTTCTTGACCACTTCCTCCGCGAAGGCGGCGAAATTCTCCGGCGGCCAGCGTTTCGTCTGCCATCTCGCGTCAGGGACAAGGATCGCAAGAGGCGTGTCCCTATCATACTGCATCGTGTCCAGGAGAAGTTCTGCGTTGCGGATATCATTCGCCGAGAACTCGATGGGGAACTCTTTTCCCGAGATGAGGTCTCCTGCGACTGCGAGGACGTATCTGTCAACAGCGTGCATCTCAACCGTCGGCACTTCCACTTTTTTCTGATAGAACACGTGGGCCATTTCCCGGGCGTTGGCGAACCCTATTACCCTCCTTCCGCCCGACAGAAAGGCAAGCAGCGCGCTGCGGAAGAGGCCCTGAAGGTCTATCACCGTGTCGTAGCCGGTCTGGCGGAGTTTCTGCACCACGGCGGCGGCGTTTCTGAGAGCCGTGAACATTCGCCTCGGCTGCCGCCAGTTTGCCCTGTCCCAGCGATGGATCGTGTGTAGATATGGGTTATCGAGGAGAATCTCCGCCAGGTCGTCGTTCACAAGCCAATCAATCTCGGCGTGAGGATATTTCTGGCGAAGGAATTTCAGGACAGGCAGCGCCTGCACGACGTCTCCCAGAGAGCTCGGCTTGATGATGAGGATGTTCAACGTGGACTCCTTTTGTCTATCCTACCCCCTCCATCGAGCTCGTGGGAAAGGCGGTTGCCGCCTGTCGCCGGGGGCACGACTGAGTTCATTCAGACTGGAGCGTCAGCCATGACTTTAACATGCACTTGTCGCGTCCGAGGGCCATCGAACTCGCACAGATAAATCCCCTGCCACGTTCCCAGGACCGGGCGACCGTTCTCGAGGGGAATGGCCACGCAGCAGCCCATGATGCTCGCTTTGATGTGCGCCGCAGAATTTCCTTCCCCATGCTGGTATCCGTCCTCGAAAGGAATCCTTTTGTTCAGCTCCATGATGATGTCGCTTTTGACACTGGGGTCGGCGTTCTCATTGATAGTGATGCCGGCGGTTGTATGGGGCACATAAACGAAACA
>JABMQX010000485.1 GCA_013203085.1 bacterium
CAATTGCTTCAGTTTCACTGTCCGGATGATTTTCGCCATACTGTAGAGACCATAAGATCCATGTGTGTGAGGGGAGACACAGGGGTTGCTGAGATTAAAGAACATTCCCCCGATTAGGGCGTCATAGGGATATCATCATAACCCGGGGATCAGCTCGGGGCCGCAGCCAGGGGCGAGTCCTCGCGAAAGTCCGGAATGGTCAGCGACCTTTTTCATCGCAACTCGCGGCTGATTCTGCCGCCTTCGTTGGCCTTCTTCTTGGGTCATCAATGAAACCTTACTCCCAGAATGGCGAAATCTTGGCAGCTGCGCATGACCTGGGCCGATTGTCGTCAGTTCTGCCGGTTCTTGCTGTCATCGTCCACTGCTCTCGGCTACGGAGTTTTGTGTGGCGCGTTGCAGCAGGAGGAAAGATATGTCCTTAGATAGGCACGTTGTTGCTGATGACGAAGATTTGCCTTTGTCCCACTGGACAGTTGCCCTTTTCGGCTTTCCGGGCTATTGGGCGACTGCATGGCGTTCTTGACCTTTGCAAGACTATGCCCGCGCTAATGTTTTTTCATCTGATAACTATAGATCTGCTTTCCTTTCTTGTTTTTGCCTGTCCAGACAACAAGGTAGTCTTTGTCAGTCAAGGGCAAAACACGGGGTGAGTAGCCGCCAGGCTTGCTGCCCAGAAGGTGTTTAGGCTCAGCCCTCAGATCTGACAAGGGTAGATCCCAGATGCCGTTCGGTGAGCACCAGGCTACAAAGAATTCGCTTTGGTCTAGGTTGGAATAGATTTCAGGAATCGTATCTGTATAACTATTCTTCGTAATGGGGATAGGCTCGCTCCATATCTGGCCGTCTTTGGATGGGGCGTAATAAATATCAGCAGTCTTGGATAAGTAATCAGCCTTTTCTGGAACGTAGTTCGTCCATACTACAACAAAGGTGCCATCCGGCTTCTGCGCGATGTTGGGCAGGTCGTCATGATTCTTATGCTTTGTTACCTGGACTGGCTCCTGCCAGGTTTTACCGCCGTCTTTCGACTGCACGACAAAAACGTCCTTATTGCCAGTCCGGCCTGAAGACCAGGCGATCCAGATGCTGCCATCCTTGGCAGCCAAGATGGTTGGTACCCAGTTATAACCTTTATGCCGGGGCGTAATAGCCTGAGTTTTGCTCCACTTCTTGCCATCATCGGAATTGGCGTAACATATACTGAACGTTTTGCTTTTTGCATCAATACGGAACCAGGTCAAGTGAAACATGCCGTCTTTTGTCTGCGCCAGTGAGGGATAAAAGTTGTTTGCGCCGCCGCCTTTGATGATGACAGTATACTCGCTCCATGTTTTGCCGCCTTTGGAGGTCTTCATGTAGATATCCGCATTGCCGCCGCGTTCTGAAAACCAGACAAGATATATGGTGCCATCCCTTGCCCGCAGCAGGAACGGATCTTCGTTATTCCCCTCGATATCAGTGATCAGGGTCGGGTTGGTGGTTACATAGTCGGGGGGATACTCTCTACTTTTGCATTGCGTGACCACAATAATAGGAATCAGGACAAGCAGAACTACGAATGCATTTGCTTTTTTCATGCGTTATTGGCCTCACCAAGTTCTTAGAGGCAATGTTGGCCCGAGTGTGTACGTGTTCAGCAAAGGTGGCAACGCCGTGCCCAAACCGACGGACAGCCGGCAGGCTATTTCGTTTTCGCTTTCGACTTTTTCGGAGTCTTAGGTTTGAGCCAGCCAGCTTCCTCAAACATCTTCCTGGGTGTGACTCCCAGGTGAGGGGCAAGCTTCAGGAGAATTTCCGGAGTGGGCATGAAGTAGCCCCTCGTTATCTGAGAGAGGTAGCAGTTGCTCACTCCCGACTCCCGAGCGAGGGCCCTAAGAGACTTCCCTTTTTCTTTCGCTGCTCGGAGTATGAACTTCCCCACATGCTTCATCGGCTATCACCTCCCTGCCAAAGGAACTACAAGGCACAATCTCTCCTGAACAGTAGAACAGCTATCCATGACAATCAAGATGAAAAGTGTCCTGAATCTTCACCCGACCAACGCGTTCCCGCCATCTGTCTCTCGTCATGATTTAGAGGAGTGGTGCGGTACAGTGAACTATCTGAAGGATCGTTGCGAGTAAGGAGACTTGAGAGGAGAGTGCCACGAATTGGGACTCGGCAACGGGTTATTCGGACGCGGAGAAGGTGAGAGACTGAACAGGAGGAGGCGAGAAGCCGGCCACCCCCTCCTGCTCCGTTTACGAAAGTCCTATTCCTCTGGAAAGAACCGGAGGTCAGGTCCTTTTTGCATTGTCACTGCGGTTACCGGCGTCCTCCCCCCGCTCCGCCGCGTCCGCCGAAAGGCTGTGCATGTTTCTCTTTCCAGGTAGCCATCTGCTCTTCGCTGAGGATTCCAGAAAGCTCCTTGGTGAGCGATTCGCTGAGACTCTGCATTTTTTCGCGAATGCCCTCGAATGAACCGGATTCCCTGGCTGCGTTGAAGGCTTTGGCGAGGTCTCTGTTGGACTCGATCACGCCGAGGACGGCCTTTCTGAGCTTTTCCCTGGGAAGCTTGAAATCGATGAGGTCGCCGACCATACGGTCAAGTCTAAAACTTGACATGCTGAATGGGCTGAGTAGCCCCATGATCTTCTCCGTCGTTTCGGCGCCAACCGCTTCGGTAAAAGCTTTCTTCAGTCCTTCTCTGGTTTTTTCGGCGAGCTCTCGCCTCTGCTGCATGGACTCTCGCGTGCTGGGCAACTCGCGGCTTTTTTCAGTATAAGTCTGCTTTGCTGAAACATAGGCTTCGGCCACCTTGCGGGCATCCTCGCGCTTGATTTCCAGGGCGGCAGCAACACACCTCGCTTCCACTGTCCAGATTCTTTTTGCCTTCTCGGGATGTATGGGCGCTGGCCTTGGACGAGCACCCTCTTCAGTTGAGGCGCAGGGCAAAGTCACCAGAAGTCCCACGGCAGCGAGGCAGAGGACTACAACGAGTCCTGCGAGCACCGTTCGTGTCCGCAATACTTTCATCACACCCTCCTTTTCTATTGTTGACGTTGTTTGGAGCCAGCTATCGCCCCCCCTTTCCCGAAAAAACTCCAACGCTAGTATCTCAAAAAACGTCGTTCGGCAGCAAAGGGTTTAATTCGAAGGCAGGTGCACTCGAATTCCATGCGACTGCCATATACTGACCTGCTCGTCCTAGACGACCCGTCCGAGGAGCCCCTCCGGACAGAAGCGTCAGTGCCGGATTTCCGGTGCGATAGGGCACACCACTCGCGATACGACAGTAGGAGCCCTCACATGTACGCAAGGGGGAATTTTCGGACATTTGCCTCTCTCGCGCCGTATAAACGCGTTTTTGGCCTTTTTGGGCCTATGCCCATGTATAGTTGAAAATCTGTGCTTCGAGGCATCTGCTTCTCTCTCGGGCTGAAGGGATCGCCTTGATGCTTTCGGGATAACTTGTTGCGTGCAGGCCATGGGGCGCGTTAAGGTTTTGCCGATTCAAAGGTATGCTTTCGCTTTTCCACTTCATCGCGTTCAACAGCGGATTGACTGAAGAGCATTACTTAACAGGACAGGTGGGTGACGCTGAGGGCATGAGGACATAGTATGAAATCGTTCCGATTCGGAAAAACCTCTTGTTGGGTGCTCGGTGTAGCCGGATGGATTTTTCTCGTCCAGAGCGGGGCCCATGGTGAGAGAGCGACTGTATTGGCTAAGCCGGGGGAGAGGGGTGGTAGGCTGCAGACCAGTACGATCTCGGCCGCGCACTCCTCCGTCAGAATATGGGAAGAACCGCTTCTGATTCCAACCTATAAAGTGGGGCCTCCTGATCCTAATCCCATGTTCTATACGCGGGAGTCCTACCAGGGTGCACAAAAGCGAATCTATCCATATCCTCTTCTCGATAATCTGACTCACATTCGCGAAGAAAAGACCTACAAGGCCCTCTACCTTGAGAATGAATATGTGAAGCTGTCTGTGTTGCCCGAGATAGGCGGGCGCCTGTTTTCCGCTGTGGATAAGACCAACAATTATGATTTCTTTTATCACCAGCACGTGATCAAGCCCGCGTTGATCGGCATGCTCGGCGCCTGGATCTCCGGCGGCATTGAGTGGTGTGCGTTTCATCATCACAGGAATACCACGTTTGTGCCGGTGGACTACACGCTTGCAGAGAATCCCGATGGCAGCAAGACCGTCTGGGTCGGAGAGACGGAACGACGGCATCGGATGAAGTGGCTCATTGGGATCACGCTCTATCCAGGCAAGTCTTACATCGAGGCGACAGTGAAGTTTTTCAACCGCACACCGTTGCCGCACTCGATCCTTTACTGGGCGAACGTGGCAGTCCATGTGAACAACGATTACCAAGTGATTTTCCCCCCGAGCGTTCAAGTCGCGACCTATCACTCCAAAATTGATTTTACTCACTGGCCGATTTCAAAAGGGCGGTATCGCGGCTTCAATTACGATGGTGTGGACATCAGTTGGTGGAAGAACTCTCCGGTGTCCAACTCCTTTTTTGCCTGGAACCTTCAAGAGGACTTCATGGGCGGGTACGATCATGGCAAGCAGGCGGGTGTTGTCCATGTCGGGAATCACCATATCGTTTGCGGCGCCAAACTGTGGGAGTGGGGCACGGGACCTTTCGGCAGCATGTGGGATAGCGTCCTGACGGACGAGGATGGGCCATACGCTGAGCTGATGGTGGGCGCCTTCTCGGACAATCAGCCGGACTACAGTTGGATAAAGCCTTATGAGGTCAAGACGTTCAAGCAGCACTGGTATCCTGTGCGCGAAATCGGTGGTTTCAAGAACGCCAACCTGAACGGCGCGGTGAATCTGGAACTGCAGCCGAATAACATGGTTGTGCTCGGCTTCCATACGACTTCTATCCATTCAAACGCCAGGGCAATTCTTCGAGCAGAGGATAAGATCCTCGTTGAAGAGACCATCAACATCGCTCCCGAGAAGCCTTTCAAGAGGGAGCTTGCTGTTCCGGCTGGCATCAAGGAGACCGATCTGCGCGCATCGCTGGTTTCTGCCGACGGCAGGGAACTGGTGTCCTATCAGCCCGTCGGACGGGAGCCTCTGTCCAAGTTGCCCATGCCCGTGAAGGCCCCGCCCAAGCCCCAGGATATTAAGACCATCGAGGAGCTTTACCTGACAGGCCTTCGGGTGGAGCAGATTCACAACCCGCGGGTTGCCCCGACGAACTATTACGAGGAAGCGCTGAAGCGGGATCCCGGCGACTCGCGCTCCAACACCATGCTCGGGATCAACTGCATCGAGCGCGGCCTCTATGAGCAAGCTGAGAAGCATCTCAGAAAGGCCATCGAGCGAATCTCGGCCGAGTACACCAGGCCCGGAAACACTGAAGCGTATTACCAACTGGGCCTGGCCCTTAGAGCGCAGGGCAGACTCGACGAGGCCTACGATAACTTCTACATGGCCACCTGGGATTATGCCTTCCATTCAGCCGCTTACTATCAATTGGCGGAACTCTGTTGCAGGAGGGGAGACTTCCTGCAGGCCCGGGACCACGTAAATGGTGCACTGTCCACGAACTCACTGAACACCAAGGCCCTGAACATCAAGGCCGCGATTCTCAGAAGGCTCGGCAACGTCAAGGAAGCAAGGAACATCGCCTCGAAAGTCCTTGCAATTGATCCGCTTGACTTCCTGGCAATGAATGAGCTGTATCTGGCTCAGTCAGCTATGGGCGCCGAGTCCGATGCCAGGAAAACGCTGGCAGATTTGAGAAGGACGATGAGAGGCGAGGTTCAGTCGTACCTTGAATTAGCCGTTGACTATGTCAATTGCGGTCTGTGGGACGAGGCGATTGAGGTCCTCTTGCGTCCTGTGGAATCGGAGACGGACTTCGCCGGCACGTATCCTCTCGTCCACTACTATCTCGGGTATCTGCATCAGCAAAAAGGAAGCCACGAGAAGGCCTCGCAACACTATTCCCAGGCGTCAAGAATGCCGAGCGATTACTGCTTTCCCTTCCGGCCAGAGACCGCGAATCTTCTTAACGCCGCCATTAAGGCCAATCCCTCTGACGCCCGCGCCTACTATTACCTGGGCAATCTGCTTTTTGATATCCAGGTCGAAAAGGCGATTACGTGCTGGGAAAAATCCCGTTCCCTTGATGATAACTTTGCCACTGTCCATCGCAATCTCGGTTGGGCCTATTATCGAATTCAGAACAAGATTCCTGAGGCGATCGACTGCTATGAGAAAGCCCTCGCCTGCAACCAACTTGATCCCAGGTTGTACCTTGAGGCGGATATTCTCTATGAGATAGGAAACGTCTCTCTCGAAAAACGGCTTGCAGTGCTCGAAAACAATCATGACGTCGTGAGCAAGCGTAACCAGAGCTTCGTTCGCGAGATTATGGTGCTCGTCCTCACAGGGAAGTACGACAAGGCGATCGATTATCTCACGAACAACTTCTTCCACATTCGCGAAGGTGGCGGAGAGATCCATGATGTGTACGTTGACGCGCATTTGCTCAAAGGGCTCGAGTGCATGAAAGAGAACAGGTGCGCGGAAGCTCTCGATCATCTCCAAAAGGCCTCGGAATATCCTGAGAATTTATCCGTCGGCAGGCCCAAGAATGACAGGCGGGCTTCCCAGGTAGCCTACCACATCGGCGCCGCCCATCAGGCAGCAGGAGACATGGACAAAGCCAGGGAATTTTATAAGAGGGCGGCAAATCAGCGGGGCACTTCGAATTGGCCAGAGACGCGATTCTACCAGGCATTATGCCTCAACAAGCTTGGCCAAAGAGAGGACGCCAAAAGAGTTTTCGATGAGTTGATCAGGACCGGCGAGCGAAGATTAGCTGAAGGGACGTCGGCGGATTTCTTTGCCAAGTTCGGTGAACAGGAAACAAAGCAGGCCCGAGAAGCTTCAGCCCACTATATTATTGGCCTGGGATTGTTGGGGAAAGAGCAGCAAGACGAGGCGAAGCAGGAATTCGACCAGGCTGCGAAACTGAATCTGAGCCATGTCTGGGCGAAATATCGGCTATCTGCAATCGAGTAGCGGCGGTCTTCTCAGGGAACAAACCCCACCTTTCGACGAGCCGAGCAGAAAGCTCCGACTTGCTTTTACCTGGCGCCGGCACAGCTGGATTTGCTCCTGCAGTCAGGCTAAGACTCCTGGGTGGCGAAGACCAGCTTCGAAGGCTCTTTTCCACGTGTCAGCCCCAGGCAAAGGCGAGGGCGCGAAATCTGTCTTTGTACGTGCACTATGTGAATTAGCGGGGCGCTGGGGCGTTATCCGCAAGGAGCCCCCTCATCGAACCTTGTACTATCCAGCGATTCGCGATGCCCCGAGGAAATATTCCACCAGGCGCGCAGGCGCGGTGCAGGAAAACACTCGGCTTCTCTGAATCGGTCACTTGCTCCTTAGTCGGTATTCATATAGGACATATCCTACTCTACGACAAGCCTGAACGGTCTCTTGGTAAGGCGTGTCGCAAATGTCCACGAAGCCGATCTGGTAGTTCTCACCGTCACCGCGTCCTGTCGTGGCTTGATCCTTGTATTGGAACCAATGGGTGCCAACGATATATCGGTTCCGAAGCGCGCCGCGGACGTACTCCTCGTAAAGCTGACCTCGGTGCTCCTGGTCCCGGGCTTTCCTCAGGCCGGTGTGGAACATGCCTCGATCCAACGCCCCGAAATGAAACTCGCCGATGATAATGGGCTTGTTAATATTACCCGGCAGGCGCTGTTCTTCGACCGAGTAGGCGTACCGGTTGTAGCCGACTACATCGCAGAACCTTGCCGCCGCTCGCGCTGCCCGGTCGTTGACCCATGCGAACCGGCAGCCGAGATAAAGTTGGCGCGGTGCCACTTCTTTGACGGCCTCACGAACGGTTCGAAAATAAGTCTCCGCTATCTTGCTATAAAAGGCGGTCAGGTCCGCCCAGGCCTTTTTCCTGTCCGGGGCCCGCTTGCACTGGAGAAGGGTATCCCAGGAGGCGTGGTTTGTTCCCCAAACGGCGTTGAGATCGGAAATAGTGCGGTATTTGGATTTCAGATCAGCTAAGAAGACTCTTTTGGCAGCTTGCTCAGGCGGGCTCACCAATGTGGCGACGGCCAGCGAGACCTCGTCACCCCAAGCCAGCTCATTGTCCACAAAGAAACCGATGCACCATGGATCATTTGCAGCCCTGCCCTTTTCTCTTGCCAGGCGTTTCTGCAGACCCTCTCGAAAGCTCGGATCAAACACATCGTTGAACTTCCCCCAGTACCCTTCCGAGCCCTCTATCTTTCTGGCTCTATAGTTGACGGTACATACATAGGGCGTCTTGCGCATCAAGTAAATTCTTTCGTCTGACCAATTGGCGATCGTGTTCATGCCCCAATTCCTCAAACGGAGATGGGCTAGTTCGGCAAAGGACTTCTCCGAGTTCTGACCATATTTTCGCAGCAAGTTGGCCTGAGAAAAATCATATGTTCGGTATTTCGCGTGCTTCTTGTAGTAACCGTGTGGGGCCCAGCTTGCTGCGCTGTAGGACTTCGCGAACGGCGACTCCGGTTCAGGCAAGTTACGATAATAGTGTTCACGGTCCGTGATTGGGGTAGCATTCCTGCTGCGGACGCAATCGATACCGTGCGACCAGAAAAGCCTGCCTTCCGGGTCAACAAGCCACCATTTTCCCTGGTACCTTTCCACGCGGAAGAACCCCGTCGCCTTTAGCTGAGGCCCGGCGGTCCATCCCCCGTACTGATTGCGATTAGGCGGCCCCGGGTTGGCAGGGAGGTCTTTTTCCTCGGCCTTTTTGCGGGCGGTCATCTGGCTCAGTGAATACGTTTTTCCTGGCCAATCCTTATGGATGTACTGACCGAATTCATCAATCATCGGAAAGAAGCCCTCCCGCTCAATTGGTCCTTTCTCACGCCCGCCCGCATAGATTTTGTGGATGTGGAACGTGTGTTCCTTTCGGGGCTTGGAAACAAAGATTATCAGTTGTGCGATATTCGACGTGTCGAAATCTGTCGAGACAGGAGGATCGCCCCGCATCCCGATGAACTTGACCTCCTTGTCAGCGACCAGCTTTCTCGGCAGGATGATCTTGATCTCGTTCCGCTGGCCCGGCTTGAGGGTGGAAGACCCGGTTTTGCATCGCCGTACCCCATCTGCCCCCGGGTTATCAACGCGGCAGTAAACAACCCCTTGCTCTTTCCCGACGTTGCTGATATCCAGCGATACATGAGCACGCCTGGAAAGGTCCCAACTGCCCTTCGGCGCCTTCAGGATAACGCCGGGCCAGCTATTCTTGGTCCCCGTTTCCACCCGAAGCGCCGTATCCGACCCGCATTCGTGCAAGGATACCTTCGCATCCTGTGCTTCAACCATACTTGGGTCGAAGCCCTTTTGGAAGTCGAACAGGATCGATGCGCTTGCCTCGTCGACCGCCCGAGGCGCGACGTCTGAGGTTAACGCACATACGAAAACCAATGGCCAAACCACGCTCATGACCGTGTGTCTACTGTGCATCTTGAATCCCTCCGCTTACTCATTGCTTGCCGCTTTCTTTTCAAAAATCGCTTGACACGCGCCTTCGTGAAATGTAAGGCGCTGACCTGAAACAATCAACATGAAAAATACGGAGAGCTTTGGTCTCTGACACGCGTTCCCAGGCCGTGTGGCTGCCGATCTGAGATTTCCAAAAAGGCATCCAATAATGCCGTCCTTGGCCTGTCCGGCACTGTACGCACGAATAGTGGCAAAAACGCGAGAAAGGGAATTCAAGAAAGATTGTGTTTTGAAACTCATGGATCTTGAGGCGGGTCCTCTTCTCAGAGATGCCCTTAAGTCAAAACTGATGGTCGTCGCAGGGCCGGATAAGGAAAGGCTCAGCCTCTTCCCACTCAACCTTCATTTTGGAAATGTACCAGGTCTTGCCGTGATCGCTGTTGCCCTGGAAAAAGAGATATGTTTCGCCGTCATGGTCCACGAACACGCCAGGCCGGGCGACAGCGCAGTCTGTTCATTTGGGTTTCTCCGGTACTCTGCGCCATCCCGTTTGCCCCCAAGCCAAACGCAAAAACCAGTGTTGCAGGAACGATCGTTACTTTCATACCCCTTACTGCTTCCTGGTGGTTACCGAGCTTCTCCCTTTTTCCAGGCGCGGACGTACTCGATGCTGTAGACCGACGGCAAATCTTCATTCTTGGGAAGCCCAAACCAGTTGGGCATCGTCTCGCTGTCGAAGTTCAGGGTCAGAGGCTGATGCCAGTGCGTGTTTTCTACCCACCTGACAAGAACGCCGTCCACATACCATTTGATCTTCTTTTCGTCCCATTCCAACCCATACACATGATAGTCCTCGGCGAGATTAGCCGGTGCCATCCATTCGCCATGCAAGGACCAATGTCTCCTTTCGGTTGGAGTTCGGAATACATGCACGTTCATGTTGTATTTCTTTTCGAAGCCCGCAGCACCGCCTCCGATTTCATACACGTCAATCTCGGTATGCCAGTCTTTTGAGGTGGCGTAGAACCAGAAAGAGCTCGACCCCGCGGATTTCATCGGCTTGGCCTTTACCTCGAAGTAACCGTACTTGACCTTGCTCTTGCTTTGAACCGCCGCGCACGTGTAGGTGTGAAATCCCTGGAGCTTGTCCATTTCCGGCACGTGTTCTTTTTTCATAGTGAGGTGGAGGTTGCCGTCGCTTTCGCTCACGTTTTTGGTGTGGAACAGGCCGGGCTTTCGTCCCTTCCACGTTGGGTTCACCGGCCACCATTTTTGGGGGTCCAGCTCGCTTCCCTGGAATTCATCGCTCATTACTTCGTATTTCTTCCAATTTCCTCTGTTGCTTTGGTCGGAGAGAGGAAACGCATCCGTCACACGTTTGGGCACGGGCCCTAATGGGCCTTTGTGCGTCCATTGCTTGGGCAAACCTTTGTCACGGGACTCCTTCTGGGTCTCGGCTCCTGAGTTCGCCGCCCACGTCGCCACCGACAGAGCACAGGAGAAGACAAGAACGGCGGTGACAAATGTCGAGAAATGGGCTGTGCTTCGCATGGTGACCTCCTGATTCTTCGATTGTACAGAACGGATTGTGCTTTGATATCTCAGCTACGCGTCGTCAATACGGCGCCTCACGCAGCGGCAATGGATCGCGCGTGCTGACGATCCGATCCAGCAGTCTCTTGGTTAGCTCCCTCTTCACATTATCAAGTTTCCTGTTGTTCCAGAGATTCACAAATTCATTGGGATCCTTTTCCAGGTCGTAAAGTTCACCATACTCCTTGCCCGGGCAATAGGTAAACCGCCACTTCTTACTCCTCAACGTGTAATCGCTACCGGCATGTTCAATGTAAACATATTCATAACCCGTCTCGCCACTGTTTGTGGTCAAGACTTTGGCTTGGGATCGACCCTGAACGCCGGCAGGAGCCTCCATCCCTACCAGCTCCATGATGGTCGGAAACAGGTCAATTTCTTGCATCATTCCATCGGCAACTTTTCCTGCTTTCAGATGCCCCGGCCAGTTGAAAATGAGAGGAACGTTGGCGCTGTGCTGATATGCAACGCCTTTGTAGTATAGCC
>JABMQX010000486.1 GCA_013203085.1 bacterium
CCTTGGTTTTTTCATTGAAATCAGAGCCGTGCTTGATCAGAAGGATGTTCCCTGAAGCCAGGCGGCGAAACACGCACTTGCTGTTGACGTGGGCAAAGGCCGTGGTCTGCGGCTGCCAGGTCTTGCCGCCGTCGGCGGAGAAGCTCTGCGCGATCTCCTTCATGCAGCGGGAGAGCATCCATAGACTGCCGTCCTTTTTCTCGACGACGCTGTGTTCGTTAAAACAGCTGTCCTTGAAGATGTTTCCGCCCCGGTAGCGCCAGCTCGCACCTTCATCATCGGAGACAAAGACATCCGCCCCGCGCACTGCGTCGAGTTCGTGGTAGCAATCGGCAAAGGGCTTGTCGATGTGCCAGCGTTCCCACAACGACACGGGCAGAATCCATTCGCCGTTTTTGCGCACAATGGGCTTGTTGATCGAGGCGCCGAAGCCGATGTAAACCGGCTCGGTCCACACGGGCTTCTCCGCATCGGGATCATCGCAGCGGACATACCAGTTGCTGCAACTGCCGTCGAACATACCGACGGACTGGTGGAAGAACAGCCAAAGCCGCCCCTTTGGATCGCACCAAAAAGAACCCAGCCGCGTGCCCATCTTCAAACCCTGCGCCTGCGGATCAATAACGAAAACGGGATCGCGCCACGACTTGCCTTGGTCGTCGCTGTAGCTCGCGAGCAGGTAGGCATTCGGCCCGTCCTGTCCGCCCGCCCAGCAGGTCCAGAGCCTTCCTTTCGACGTGGACTCCATGCTCGCGGCCATGGCGAAGAGCAGATACTTTTGCCCATAGGTAGGCATTGGATCGAAGATGAGCGTCGGCGTGACGTGGATGCTGTTGAGAAGCTCCTGCGTGACTTTGACGGCTGGCTTCGGCGCATCCGCCGCCTTCGGCGCGGGCAGGGGCGGCAGCTTCGCGGAGTAATGCATGGCGCGGTGGCGGTTGTCGTCGTAGGCGAAATGGAGCCACTGTTTGTCCTTGTTGACAAAGCCGTCGGGGTAGTTCAACGAGCGTCCCGGACCATCACTGGAATGTTCGACGAGCACGCGCTGGTAGGGCCAAGTCTTCATGCCGTCGAAACTGATCCACAACGCTAGCGGATGACGTCCCTTCGGATTCGGATTGTGCAGCAGCGCCACGGTGTCGCCCCCGAGCAGATAGAGCGTGGCCTTCGTGCCGGGGTTGGGAATGTCCGACTTCACGGCGAACTCCGGCCAGGTCTTGCCGCCGTCCTTCGACTCGGCGTAGTAAAGCACACCGCCGAGTTCGGGATGCGTGTACCCGTCAGCGCGGATGATCATGGCGATGCGGCCGTCGCTCAACTCAACGATGTTGTTCTCGGCCCAGCCGTGATACTTGTCGTCCTTCGAGATGCGGATGTTGCCGTATTCCTTCCACGTCTTGCCTCCGTCGGCACTCATGAGCACGCCGTTGCGCGGGTTGCGGCAGGAAGGCGCGTCGAGGTAGTGCTGGAACGGCAGCAGGATACGGCCGTCTCGCGCCACGATGTGGTTGCGCACAAACGTGCGGTCGTGCAGCCGACCCGGTGCAGGCGCGGGTTTGCTCCAGGTGCGGCAACTGTCCTCGCTGTGCGTCATCCATTCCTTCCAACCGGCGAACTTCCCATCGTGCGACGCAAAGAACAGCGTGCAGCGCCCGGAATGGACCATCAGTTCGCTCGGCACCATGGCGATGGTGTCGCCCTCGCGCGGAAACCCGAAGTCGAGCGGCTGCATCGGGCTCCAGGTCTTGCCCTTGTCATGGCTGCGTGTCAGCAGGACGTGATTCTCCGGCCGCGGCTCGGTGTCGCCGCCGCCGAGCATGACCATCACCCACGAACCATCAGGCATTTCGCGCAGCGTGGTGTCGCAGGCCAGCTTGTTCGGCGTGATCCCGTCGAAGGGGATGCTGGTGAAATCGCGCTTGGCGTCCTCAGCGGCTTGCGCAATCCATTGGGGACTCGGACGGATGGATGCGGGCAACTCGGTTGGCGGGGAGGATACAGGCCAGGAGACGCGTTTCGTTTGGCCATTCTGCCGTTCGAAATCGCCGACGGTTTCCAGCTTGCCGAACATGATACGTTCCTTGCGGCTCGCATCGGTGTCGCCCTGCGTCACGCAGAGCCAGATCGCTCCTTCGTGCTCGTGGAAGGTGGGGTATTGGAAGGAGTACGGCGTCTCGAAGCGGTATTTGCGCTCCCAGGTTTTGCCATCGCGGGAGATATCCACGTTGAACACGCTGCGGTTCGCGCCCTGGATGCTTGTCGCCTCCTGCCAGCCGAGATAATAGAGACCGCCAAACCGGTCGAAGGTGGGCTTGGAGTTCAGGCCGTTCGGGACAAAGGGCTTGGGCTCGCCGATGGTCCACGTCCTGCCGTCCTGGCTGGTGGTGAAGTGGTAGTTGCCCTTGTCGTTGCGGCAGATCGCCATCCAGGTGCCGTCGGGCAGGCGGTTCACGGCGGACTCGCTCAGCGCCGCCGATTCCGGTTCGTTGTAGTGGCCGATGACCTCGAAGGTCGCTAGATCGTCATGCACGAGCGCCAGTGCGTTCTGCTGGCCGGTGAAATTGTTCAGCGCGACATAGAGCTTGCCGTCGAACTTCTTGAAGGAATCGAAAACGAAGAAGAAGGAGTCCGACGCTTTTTTCTTGAACCCGAGAGCCGCCGCGTCGGCGTGAAAGTGCTGCGGCTGGAAGTCAAACGTGCCCGCCGCAGTCTTGAGCTTCGCTTTTTGGATCGTCGGTGCGAACTCGTTCCGGCCCAGATCGAAGTCGCGATACCACATCTGTGACTGCCGTTTGCCCGGGTCCTGGCTCACGAAGTAGCAGCGCAGCGCATCCGGGTATTTTTGGATGATCCGGGGCACCCAGCATGCGCCTGCCGGAAGTGTCTCGTTGATAAACGCCTGCTCCCCCTTCGCGAAGTCGATGACTCGTTCCGTCTTCAGCGTCTTCAGGTTCACGATGGACAGCGTGGAGTAGATGAAGGGCCAGTCGCCGCTCTCTCCTCCCTTGAGATCGTTCGCCTCGGAGACGACGTAAGCCCGATCTCCCACACAGACGAACTCCGCATCATGCGCTCCTTTCACCTGCGGCGCGGTGACTTTGACAAGGCGCTTCAACACGGCGTCGCCTGCCAGCGCCGCGTCCCAGTTCGTGGGGACGAGCTTCGGCATATCGAGCTTGTCGATCACCTGCTTCAGTGTCACAGCACCAGAGACGTTCTTGCCCGCGAGCACGTCTTCTTCGCGGAACTTCGCGAGCAGGATTTCGCCCACGCTGTTGCGTCCACGGTCGTAGGTGATCCAGATGAGGCCGTCCTTATCCTGCACGCCATCGGGATACGAGACGCCGCCCGGCACGCCGTTGGCATACGTACCACCCCCCCGTTCATCGAGCAGCAGGCCCTCGTTCCACGTCGCGCCATCATCGGTGGAAAGCTGCGCGGTGAGATGGCTGCGCCCGGTGAACTTGTAATGATTCACCAGCAGCAGATTGCCCGACGCCAAGCGACGGATGAAGAAGCGAGAATGGGGCGTCGGGATCGTGGTGGCTTTGCCCTCCGTCCAGGTGCGGCCTTTGTCGCTGGAGTGACTTTCCCAGAGCACCTTCGCCGTTCGGATGAGCATCCAGAGCCTGCCGTCGCGCAGTTCAACGATCATGTTCTCCAGTGCCGCTCCCGGCGTCCTGACGGCGCCATGCAGGGTCCAGGTTTTGCCTTCATCGGTGGAGATGCCCACGCCCTGAACTTGTTTCGGATCGAATCCCGCCCAAGCCGCCACGGGCTCCAGCGCGTGCACCACTGGCATGACCCACTCGCCCGTGGAAAGCGCGATGGGCTTGTTCATCCGGAAGCTGAACGGACCGTCGAAGCCGACGCGGAATTCCGCGCAAAACACCGGCGGTGTTTCATCGGGGTGATCGCAAATGCGGGCATAGACGCCGTGCTGGGTGCTGTCCTTTATACTGCGATTGAAGAGATACCAGAGCCGCCCTTTCGGATCGATCCACAGGCATGGGTCATAGCAACGTGTGCCATCGTTCAACGGCAAACCCATGGCCTGCGGCGCGGAGAAGGTCTTGCCGCCGTCGTCGCTTTGCGAGAGCACAACCGTGTTCTCAGGCTCGGGTTCTTTGGTTCCTCCTGTGAACCACGAGACAAACACACGTCCCTTGGCCGTGCGTTCGAGGCCGGGAATCCCCTGCCAGGTGCGCTTGGCGAGGTCGATGGTGACAGGTTCAGCGGCCTGCAGCGCAGCTAGCGGCGCGGCGCCATTGGTGTCAGGGCCTGGTTTCGCGTGGGGGAAGATTTTGGGATTGATGCCGGTGGCTTGGTTGATCAATACGCGGGAACGCGCAGCAGCACTGACAAATTTTCCAGCAAGCACGTCCGCCTCCGTGAACACCGCCATGAGGATGTGTTTGTCGCGTCCGCGATTCCAATCATAGATCACCCGGATCGTCCCGTCGGGAGCTTGCGTGCCGTCGGGATAGGAGACGTTGTCACGTTCATCCAGGACGAGGCCGCCCCGCCAAGTCGCGCCGTCGTCCTCGGAGAGATAGGCGGTGAGATGGCTGCGGCCGATTTTTTTATCCAGCGGGCCGTGCTTCACGAGCAAAAAGTTGCCGGAAGCGAGGCGGCTGAGATAGAACCGCGAGGTGGCGTTGGGCAGATAGTCAGTGAATTCCGTCCACGTGCGCCCGCCATCCTTCGAGACAGATTGCGCGATGCCAAAGACCGTCCGCACCAGTTGCCAGAGCGAACCGTCCCGCCGTGCCACAAGCATCGGCTCGTCGCAATCGCGCTGGTCCTTCGGAACATTTGCCGCGCCGCGCAGGCTCCAGGTTGTACCCTTGTCCGCCGAGACCATCGCCCGGCAACTGCCGTCGGTTTTCCAGATAGCGGTCGGCAAAAGCCACTCGCCATTGCGCATGACGATGGGCTTGTTCAACATGACGCCTTTGCATATGACGCGCGGCGCGCTCCACTGCGGCGATTCGGCGTCGGGGTTGTCCGTGGTCATGGCCATTGTGACAGTGCGGAGTTCACCGGGACCGTTCAGCCACCAGAAAAGCCAGAGCCGTCCGTCCGGATCGAGCCAGAAGCAGGGATCGGACGTGCGCATCGGGCCGTCGCCGTCGGGGTCAATCACGAACTTGAGGTCGCTCCATGTCTTCCCGTCATCGCCGCTGGTCGCCGCGACCACATAGTTGTATTGATCCTCCCATATCTTGCCTGCATACCAGACCGCCCAAAGCCGACCGCCCGGTGCTCGCTCGATTCCAGGAATGCCTTGATATTTGCGCGCCTCAGGACCGTATTCCGGGCCGGGCTTGAAGTTGACCGGCGGGTGGACGAATTCATTCAGGCTGACATTCGTGTTGATTTTCGTCTTGGGGGTTTGCGCGATAACACTGCCGACAAGGCCGGCAGCCAGCAGGAGGGCGGCGAGGAGTGTGAGGGTGGTTTTCATGGTTGTTTTTTGAGGGTGAGTTTTCCAAAGCGAATCGAGCGGCGGTGCCGTTTTTCGTCACCGCTGTCCCACACAGCGCGGAACTCGCCGGGAGCGGTCTCGATGAGCGTGGGGTAGGAGTTGTGGATGCCGGCGTCGAAGAAGGTGTGCTCGTCGCTCCAGGCTCCGCTCGCGGGCTTCACCTTGTAGCGTAGCGCCATGCGGCTGAAGGCGGGACCGTCATTGTAAAGGTAGAGTTGGGTGCCGGTGGGCGACTGGCCGAACCACGCTTCCGACACGGTGTTCCAGAGATCCGGTTCCTCCTGGGCGATGCTCCACGTTTTGCCGCCATCGGTACTGGTGCTGGACCAGGCGCGGGGAGGATTGAGCGCGCCGCCATCGAGCAGATTGCCCTCCTTTCGACCCACCGAAGTGCGCATGACCATCTTGAGATGCCGCTGCTCGTTGATGACCGCGATCTGGCCTTCGTGCAGGAAGATTTTCCCGGGCTCGGGCTGCGGCACATAACCGCCGAGGCTCCAATCGAGCAGGCTGGTGCTGCGTAGCACAAAATGCTCACGTTGGCCGAGCGGATCGGCGCGCTTCGTGTTGCGATGCGCGGGCAGCAAATAAACGGGGTGGCCGTTTTCGATGACGCGCTGGATTTCACCGAGAATGACGAGCGGCCCGGTGTAGTGCATCGCCAGCTCGACGGGATTCCACGAGCGACCGCCATCGCCACTGTAGGCTGCGGCGAGGTGTGAGTCCTCGCTGTCGGCATAGTTCAGCGGGCAGCGCATGGCAAAGCACCACAGCACCTCCTGCCCCGGCGGATGGTAGAGCACCGCATTGCAGTAGCCGAACTGCAAGGCGCCATGCCGCTGTTCGTGGTCAAAGATCGTGCTCGGGATACTCCATGAGTCGCCGTCGTTGCTGGAAACAATCGCGTCGATGCTGCCCATGTCCATCTTGCCCGCGATGCCCTTCTGATAAGCCACCACGAGGTGCTTCTCTTTCCACAAGGCGATGGTGGGCTGGCCAAGCAGCGCGGCTCGCGGCTCTTGGTCGGCAGTGCGGACGACACGCACGTCGCGGACATCGCCGTTGGTTGGGACGTTGGCGACTTGGTCTTTGGCGTGCAGCGCGGCCAGCGGCGCGAGCAGCAGAGCGGTGAGGAGGGTGAGGGTGGATTTCATTGTGTTCCTTTCGATCCGGTTGTCAGGGGCAAGGCGCAAAAACGTAGACCGTGGCTGTCCAGCTTACCGTCCAGCCGGCCCTCGATCACCGCCTCGCCGGAAACAGGCGTGCCGTTGGCGTAGTTTCGTATCGGGATTTGCACGTGCGCCTCCCGGCCGGCAGCCAGAGCCACGCTTTCGGCGAACGCGTCCGGGCGGCCATCCAGGCAAAGCCGCGGGATGACCGTGGCCGTGGGCAGGGATGTCCGGAGTGTCAGACGAACGACAGGGTCCGGTGCCGCGTCTGGCCACACGACCTCGGCCGAGGCGACTGACCAGAGCGGCTCCACCTGAACGGTCGCCGTCTGCCAGCCTCTCCTTGTTTTGGCCAGCGCGACATACGTCCCCGCTTGCGCGTTTAGCGGGGCCGCAATGCTGTCCGGCGTCCGGGTCAGCAGGCCAGGCAAGGCAAGTTCGCTGAACATGGCGGGAAGCCGCGCCTGCCCGCCTTTGCTTAGGCGCATGCCGGCTCCCGGCGTTGGCGAGGCAAGTCCGGGATCGGCGCACTCGAAATAGACAGGGCTTTGCGTCAATGTTATGCGGCGATCCTCGCCAAGCTGAAGAGGCGTCCCGGTCATGCCCTCTGCGCGGGTCACGCACGCCGGCAATTGAAAGACCGAGGAACCTTCCGTATCCCATGCCGCCCCGACACTTTTTCCCTCCCGAGAAAACAGAATCAGATACGCCGAGGGGGTCGGGTGCAGCAGCGTGCCGCCTTCGCAACCGGTGAGCCAGCGGTATGCGGTGGCAATGGCGGCATACCCCGGACGCGGGGTGTAATCCCCGTAAACAACCGACCAGTCAATGCTGCCGGGTCCCTGGTCCCAGTGGAGCATGAAATAAATCGACGACGCCAGATGTTCGCGGGCGAGCAGCGCGATGGCACGGGAGGCATGCCGCGCCTGTTCCAACTCCAGCGCCGGCGTGGTGGCACCCACATAGCCGCACGTCCAGCCGTACTCCGTGAGGTGGATCGGCAGCGGCCGCCCGGTTGCGGCCAAGAAATCCTTCAAGCCGCGGAGCTCCCCTATCCACCGCCCTTCCGGCGGAGCGTGCTCCGCATAGGAATGGATCGAGATGGCGTCGACCGCATCGAGCAATCCTTTGTCCACCAGCCGCTTCAGATAGTCGAGATCCACTTGATAGAAGCAGGGGCCGTAAATCTTCTGGCCGAGTCCGGCGGCACGCAATCCCTCCCGGATGACCCGGTGATACGTGACGAAGTCGGCGTCCGACCCCCGCCAGCGGTGATTGGCGTCAGGTTCGTTGATGCCCTCGAAGGCGCGGACCCAAGACTGTGACTGCGCGAAGAAACGGACCGCGCTCCGGTAGGCGTCCCAATCCGCAGGCGGATAGCACTGAATGGGTTGCTTCGATGAATGCCCGGCACGGTTTTCCGGGGCCACCACCCAGGCGGGCGGGTTCATGAGTGCGGACACCACGTTGATCGCGGCCGGCGTCACGCTCTTGTATCCCGGATACCAGGCCAGATGGCCGTCATCAACGCGTCGGATACCGACCTGGGGGCAGAAGTGGCGGGTATGCCCGGCCCCGGCCGCAATCACCAAGCCGGTTTCGTCAGGTTTGTTACCCGCCATGAGCCCGAACGGGGATTCGAGACGCGTTGTGTCTGGCAGGAGCGGCCCGACCACCGCTGCTGTCGCCAGGGCTGAAGCCCGAGTCCCGTCAGCCTTGGCGAGGTCAGCGCTGAGGCGGTAAAAGCCCTTGCGCACAAGCTGGACATGGACCTTGTCAGCCCCGGCGGGCACCGTGACCGTGGCGATGCTCTTCCCCAGTTCGTCGGCGACCGTCACCGCGCCGCCGCCCCGCACGTCGGGATCCAGAACGAGATCGACCGTGCCTTGGTCTGCAGTGAAGACATTCCCAGTCGCGTCCGATACGAAACGGACCGGCGACAGGGCCGATGCGGACACGGCAGCCCCGGCCTTGGCCAGTGTCCCCCATGCAAGCAGGGAGAGTCCCATCAACATGTTCAATCGCAGGATCTTCTTCATCATTTGACACCTCCCTGAATCTGCTCGATGCTGAGGTCATCGATCCACAGCGTGCGGCCTGTGGCGGTCTTGGCCAACGTCACGAACACGGTCAACTTTTCCGTCCCCGCCCGCGGCGCCCCCTCCGCTGTGTACTCCGTCCAGACCGTTCCCCGGTCGATCAGGATCTTGTCCTGCTTGTTGTCCAGGCGCGTCCATCCCAACACCTTCTGCGTGTCCCGTTCAAGCAATTGAAAACTCGCCTCGCCTTTGGCCGCATCCGTGCGGGCGAAGAAGCGGACCCGGATCCGGTCGCCCGCCGCCGGCCTGCCGCCGGCCAGGGAGGTTGAGCCGGTGACATAATGCTGTCCGTTGGTTCCGGGCGTCAGCCGGAACTTTAGCGACGCGGCGCCCGAATGCGGGTCAACCGGATCGATGCTCAGTTCCGAGGGCTCCATCCCCGCCTTGAAGTTCTCCAGTTTCCAGTCTTCAAGCACTTGCGACTTGTCGAACGTGAACTTGGCAAGCAGCACCGCGGGCCGCGACACGTTGTCAGCGCGCACGGGAAGGCTGCTCGGGACTGGGGCTTCTTCGCAGGCGCGGGAACCGTCAGATTCGATCGTATCCTGATTCCGCGAAATCCGGCAAGCGGACAGAGCCACAAGCAGCAGGGCGGTGAGGAGCGTGAGGGTGAGCGTTGGTTTCATCGTTTTTGTTCTCATTTCAGATGCAGTTCTACCTTCTCGACTTTCACCGGCCGAGAGGCCGGAAACGAGCCGGTCCGGTTCACGGCGATGGCATAGTAGCGTGGCTTGCCAGCGATGGTGTCGAGACCGCCACAGGTGGTCAGGATTTCAGAATCATAGTTCGCCTGCTGCGACAGGCCGAGTTTCTTGGCGTGCTCGGCGGAGCCGGCGGGATTGTTGAAGATCCCGACGCCGTCCGCGCCCTGGTGGAGGTAGTTGCCGAAGACGCCGCACAGCAGGTCGATCGATTGATCGCCGTGATAGCCGTCGGTGGCATGGAAACAATCAAAACTGGGGATCAGTTTCACCGGCGCACCGGCCACCGCTTTGCGGAACGACGCCACATCGACGTTGATGGTGCGCGTGCCGATGATGAGCACGTCCACCAGTCCTTGGGCCGCCCACGTCTCAAGATCGATCCCGTCGGAGTGACAGCCCTCGACAGAATCAGGCACCCGCGCCGCGAGCAGGAAGGGGCGACCGCGTTTGGCTGCTTGCGCCTGGAGCATCGTGCGCACGTCACGCATGAAACTCGTGAGGTGCTCGCGGTTTTCCCACTGCTTGCCCGGGGGCAGAAAGGGTGTGTGCCGGAGGAAGTCGAGATGAACGCCGTCGAAATCATACTGCTCGGCGACTTCGCGGATGATTGACAGGCGGTAATCGCGCACTTCCTTGACCGCGTAGTTGTAGAAACCCTGCCACCACCAGGAGCGGATGAGCCAGCCGGGATGCGCCGCCTTCACCGGGTTGCGGTCCTTGAACTCGCCGTAACGCCCGGGTTCGTAGGCGGCGAGGTCCCCGCGCTCGACCTCGTTGATACGCAGGCCCCACCAGATTTCCTTGCCGCACTGGTGACCGTGCCGGATGAGCGCGTCGAAGTAATCGAGCCCCTCCTCGCGCCACTTCATGAGGCCCGGATGCTGGATCGGGCGGAGGATCTTGCTGCGATAATGCGCCACGCCTTCATTCGAGACGTCGATGCAGATCGCATCGAGCTGGCTGCCGGGCATGCCGGCGAAATCGAAGACGTAATCCATCACCGATTCCATGTCCGAGCCGAAGCCGCCTTTCTGCTGGATATCCGCATACGGATCGTATTGGAAGAAGATGCGCCGCTGGCGGTTCACAGCGGCTTCATGCTCGGGCGAGAGCTTGAAATCGGCGGCGTGCAGCGCGACCAGCGGCGCGAGCAGCAGGGCGGTGAGGATGGCGAGGATGGCGAGGATGTTTTTCATAACGGTTTTCCTTTCGTTTGTCACACTTTCGGCTGGATATCCATCGCCAGGGAACGGAAGTCTCGCACGCGGTGGAAGGTTGCCAGGTCGGCATCGTGAAAATTTCCGGCATTGAGGCTGGTCCTCGAAAGGATAATCATATCTTTTCCATCGATCGCCAGGATTGGACTGTTGAACGCCTGGTTCATCTTTTCGGCCTTGGCAATGCAACCCGCCTGGAACCAGTTCAACGAATCAAGACTGTAAGAGAGCATGAGAATCCTCCGGTCCTCGCGCAGAGGATGCCAAGGCGAGGGCTTGTAATCGGGGAACCGCTTTGCCGCATGGATGAGATCCTGTGAATTGGTGGCGTAAGTGGATGCCATCCAGAATAATTGCGAGGGCTCATCCCAGAGAATATGGAACCTGTTCTGCCCTCCGGGAAGGGGGTAAAGCTGGGTGAATGTCAGCGTCAGCTTTCCATTTTCATTTTTCAGATCAAAGACGGCCGCCATGTTCTGAGTTCCGTAGTGGTTGATGCAGGCCCGGGCGATGAGCAGCATGCGCCCATAGACATCGACTATGTTGCCTTCAACGGTGCGCATGTGCACAGCACCAAGCCCGTCGGTGAAACTGCCGGAGACTAGCGCATCGGGGATTGGCATCTCCGCCAGATTGGATTCAATCCATGCCTCGGGATTGAGGAGACCTTTGCCGAGATTGCAGGCGATGGCACCCATCTTTTTGACAGTGGTGATGGCGCAATAAAGCCAGCCATCCCTGACCACCACCCCTGCATGGCCTGCGGCCGGTATGCCTTTTATTACTTCCACCGGCTCCGCCCAGTTTCTACCCTCATCCGAGGTGGCTGTGACCCACACGCCATTCCCTGATGTGGGTCGGGTGAACATGTATAATCGGTTGTCGTATAAGAAAAGGTGCGCGCTGGCCCATGGCTTTTCACAGACCTTCTCCCACGTTTTGCCTTTGTCCTGACTCAACAATACGGCAATGTATAAGGTGTTCCTGGCATAATCTTTGATTTCAACTGCTGCAACATACTTGCCATCAGGCAATACGGCCATAGCCGGTCCCATCACAGCATGTTTATGCGGAACCCTGAAGGCCACCACATAGTCCTGGGCGAGCGGCTGGTTCGGCGCGGTTCGGGATTTGTCCTTGCCCGTGTCATCAACCGCCGCACTCGCGGGCACCGCGGCCAAGCTGCCGAGAGCGGCTGCGGTTTGAATAAAGCGCCGACGGGAAGTGAAGTCCGGTGAACCCGGTTGTGGTTTTGGGTTCGTGTTGTGTTTGGTTTCGTTCATGGCGACTTCTGCGGCGGTTGGTTTCATGGTTGAGGTTAGGGTGGTTTTCATGTTTATTTATCTGTTTACTTTCGTTGTTGAAATAGTGATGTCAATGTCGGGTGGGAGGTGGAACCGAACGGCCGGCGCGAATGACGACCGCGCCTACAGCACCAGGACGGCCATCTGGAAAGGAGACGCCGACGGTATTCACGTCCTTCATGATTGCGAGGTCGAGCGGGATCAGCTTGCACGACGCATATTCTTCCTCCACCAACCGCTCAGCGCACTGTTCCAGCGGAACGGCTAACGGTTGGCCGTTGAGAGTGACTTTTACGTCCCAACCCGCATCAGCTGGACGGCTGATACCAATACGCAGGGAGGCATAGCTTAATTGGCGCGAGTCAGGCACGTGAACCGTAAAACATGCCTCCCCATTCGTCACCGCCGTGCCGATACGGTCGCCGTAAAAAGGGATTTCATTCACGGCGCGGCGGGGCTCAAGCGGTCGGTCGTATTCGGCCTTGAGCAGCACGGCCTCGCGCGGCAGCAAATCCAAGTGGCCGATTTCTGCCAGCGGCTGTTCGGTCAGGTAAGGGGTGAAATCGTCATTCCGACCCAACCGGCGGATCACGGTGCTTTTGGGGGCGGGCACATCCAAGGCGACGGATTTGCGCTGGTTTGAAAGATTGTTCAGGACCACAAACAGCGTGCGGCCGTCAGCAAACGCCCGCGCCTGAATATCCGGGTCGGAGGAAAAACCCGCCACGCGATGACCTTTAAGATCGCGCAGCAGCCGGTAGAACAGGATTTTTTTCGTCGGCAGCCACTCCTCGCTCTTGGGGTCGTAGTCGCGGGGGACATAAAGCGACGCATAGTACGAAGGATCCCAGCCCAGGCCGTTGAGCAGAATGAAGGGGACCGCCTTCAGAACGGTCTGCGGGTGATCCATGAACACAAGTGTGTTGGCGAGCACGCTGCTGACCATGTTGAAGTCGTCGATCGAGCGCTTCTTCATCTCCCACGCGAAGCCGGTCTCGGTGAAGTTCTGCTTCGCCAGCTTTTCCACCAGGTCGTCTGCGCCGTATCCACCGTGTTCACTCACCACAACGCCGATTTCCTTGCCATAGGCGTTCACCGTGTAGTTCTGCACGAGGTCAAGCACGGATTCCAGCGGCAACCCGCTGGTGATACGCCCCGTGAAGTCGTTGGTTCCGCCGCGCAGAAAATCGTAGACGTGAAACGAATAGAAATCAAGTTCGCAGCGGGTATTGTCAATGAACGCCTGCAACCCTTTGAAGGCGCGGAACTCCTGCTTATAGTAATAGGCCACCGAAAGACAGGGGCCGCCGACCTGCACGCCCGGGACTTGCCGGTGCGCCGTATCTTTCGCGATCAGGTGCCACGCCGCGAAATGCGGGTCGGCCCAGTAGGCCCAGTGGGGCTCGTTCACCGGTTCGTAATAACGCGGACGGTCGAAATCCGTGTACTTTTCGCGCAGCACGGCGCACGCCAGTTCCGCAGCCGCCACAACGTTGCTCGGAACCCAGAAGGCGTGCGGATCGTCCTTTTTGTCCGCCGCCGGCAGCGCGTAGCGCCCCATGAAAGCGGGATAGACGTTGGGCTGTCCATGCAACGCGACATCCAGCCGCCCACCCATGTCGCGCACGAAGGCCTCGTTCGGGACATGAACGAGGGGCGCCAGTCGCTTCTTGAGATGGCCGAGATCGGCGAAGCCAGGCCGGGCCGGATCTTCGCGGATCGCCTGATAATAGCGGTCCAGGCCGCTGACCAGCCCGAGTGCCCGTCCGAAAGTGATGTTGTTGGTCTTGATCAGCTCGTCGTACCGCTGCGGCTCTTTGACGCGCCGGTCGAAGCCGGTCCCGTTGTCGCAGATGCCGAAGTAGGCCTCGCGGCGCAGTTCGCTGACACCCCGGATGCTCCGCAGGCAAGAGGGATCGACGGTGATCCTGACTCTGGACTCGGTCTCGCCCGATCCCCCTTTCATCATCCGGCAGCCCACCATCGAAACGGCCACCACCCATACGCCCGCCCATACGATGTTCCTCATTTTCATCCCCCTGTAGGTTCTTTGTTTGCGCTCGTTTTGCGGGCGGCAGGCTTGCCGCTCACCTCGTCGACTGCAGCACCGCCTCGGCTGGTCTGAGCTTGGACCCGCTCGCGCGGATCGTGATCTCCCCCGCCTCCCCCGTCGTCTCCACCACCGCGACCAGCTTGCCGCTGAAAGTTTTCATGTAGTTCGAGGAAAAGGGCGTATGGTCCGTCGCGTCGCCGTTGCAGAGCGCACGCAGGCGGCCCGAGCCGCTGACCTCGAAGAACTGCAGAATGGCCGCGCGGGGGCAGGGATTGCCCTCCTTGTCCAGCACCTCGAGGGTGACGAAGCAAAGGTCCCTGCCGTCCGCACGGAGTACCGCGCGGTCCGGTGTCAGCCGCACCTGATGCGGCGCGCCCGGCGTCTTGCGCGTCTGCGACAGCACCACCTTGCCCGCCTCGTCGAGCGCCTCCACGCGGATCTCGCCGGGCTCGTACACCACGTCCTCCCAAACCAGCCGGTAGCGACCGAACACCTCGGACTTGTTCCGCGCCCTGACGCCCTTGCTCTTGCCGTTCACAAAAAGCTCGGCCTTGGGCAGGGTCGTGTAGCACATCACCGGAACCGCCTGATTCAGGCGGTCGGACCAGTCCCAGTGGGGCAGAAGATGCACCATGGGAGCCGTCGTCCAGCGGCTTTGATAGAGATAAAACCGGTCTTTTTTCAATCCCGCCAGATCGATGATGCCGAAGTACGAACTGCGGGAGGGTGTTCCCTCGTTGTAGGGCGTGGGCTCACCCAGATAGTCGAAGCCCGTCCAGACGAACTCGCCCGCCACGGCCGGACAATCTTCCTGCATCGCGAACTCGTGATCCGGCGTGCTGAACCATGGCGGGCCTTCCAGGTCGTAGCTGGAGACCTGATAATCCTCCAGATGCCAAGGCACCTTGTTCTCCTTGGCTGGAAACTTGTAGACGCCGCGCGAGCTGACCGTCGAGGCGGTTTCGCTGCCTACCAGGCAGTAGCCCGGCTTCTCGGCATGATACTTCCCGTAGCTCATGTCGCCGATCCGCGGATAGTTGATCCCGAACAGATCCACCTCATCGGCAATGCCGTTCTTGATTGCGCCCTTGGCATTGTTGAACCCGGAAATCACGGGCCGGGTCGGGTCTTCACGCTTGCAGATGGCGGTCAGGAAACGGGCGATCTCGCGCCCCTTCGGCTCCATGCTGTTCAGCTCAAGGACTTCGTTTCCGATGCTCCAGATGATCACCGACGGATGGTTGCGGTCGCGGTGCAGCATCGCGACAAGGTCCTTTTCCGCCCACTGGTCGAACAGGGTGTTGTACCCGTTCCGGTTCTTGCCGATCTTCCATTCGTCGAACGCCTCATCCATGACCAGAAACCCCATCGTGTCGCACAGCTCAAGCAGCTCCGGCGAAGGCGGGTTGTGCGAGGTGCGGATCGCGTTGCACCCCATCTCCTTGAGCAGTTCGAGCTGGCGCTCCGTCGCGCGGCGGTTCACCGCCGCGCCGAGCGGCCCCAGATCGTGATGGTTGCACACCCCCTTGATCGGCGTGCGCACGCCGTTGAGAAAGAAGCCCTGGTCTTTGTCGAAGCGGAGCGTGCGGAAACCGAAGGGGGTCTCAACCACGTCACGCAACGCCGCGCCCGCATAGACCTTGCTGATCGCCTTGTAGAGGACGGGAGACTCCGGACTCCACAGCCCCGCGCCTGTCAGCGTGAGCGTCTGTTTGCACGCTGCCGAACCCTCGACGGAAAGCCCGGTCCGCGCGGTCGCCAGCACCTTCGACGGGGCGGCGCAGGCGACGATCTCCGTCAGCAGTTCCACCTGCCGGGGCTCGCCCGATTCGTTGTTGACCCGCGTAACGATATCAACGACGCCCTTGCCGGACTCGGCAACCGGCGTAGTCACAAACGTGCCCCAGTGCGCGACGTGCACGGGATCGGTCTTCACCAGCCGGACCTGGCGATAGAGCCCCGCGCCGGAATACCAGCGGGAGGACTCCTCCTTGTTGTCCAGGCTGACCGCCAGCACGTTGGTCGCGCCGAAGGCGACGAAGCGCGTGATGTCGAAGCGGAAGGAGCTGTACCCGTAGGGCCACTCGCCGACATGCCGGCCATTGAGGTATATTTTGGCGTTGCTCATGGCGCCGTCAAACTCCACGGAAATGCTCCGGCCACGATCCGACTCAGGGATCGCCAGGCGCAGTCGGTACCACCCCACGCCATACGCCGGCAGCGCGCCGGTGCGCCCGGTCCGCAACTGCGGCTGTTTCTCCCCGTCCGCCATCACCTGCACGACCTGCCGGTCGATGTTCATGTCGAACGGCTGGCCGATCGCCCAGTCATGAGGCACGGTCACCGGCTCCCAGGACGAGTCGTCGAAGCCGGCCTGCTCCCGCCCCCCGGTCTCCGTCCGGCACTCGCCGGCCGGCGCTTTCCAGAATTTCCATCCCTCAGCCAGCATGTCAACGGTTCGAGGAGTGTCTTCACCCGCGAAACCCCACGCCGCCATCAGCCCCAATCCGATCCCCAAAATAACTCTCATGGTTCCCCTCAATCCATCCGATAACAAGGGAGGCGGGCACCCTTGGCCCGCCTCCCGTTCCGCAAACCGCGCAGCGAGCGGAGCCCCTATTACAGCACTATGATCACTGTTCCCATTGGCGACACCCGGAGGACGATCGTGTTGCCGCTCCGCTCAACATGGGTCTTGTAGGCCGCCAACCCTGCCCCTTCCACGGCCCAGGAGGTCAGATAACTGTCGCCCGTGATGCTGTCGCAGGTGAAGAGCGTGATCTGGGCCGGCGGCTTCTGTCCATTGAGATTGAGCACAACCGTGTTCGCGCCCGCGATGGTCAAGGCGCCATTCACCCGGACCGTATCCGCGCTGGCTCCGACGCAGTCGAACCGGTTGGTCAAGCCCGTCGCCAGGGTCAGGTCGCCGCCGAGGGTCAGCGTGGCCGGAGTGGCGGAGTCATCCCCCGGAGCCAGTTCTCCGGTCACGGAGACCGCCGCGCCCGCGACCGTGCCGGCCCCGGACAGGGAGGCCACGGTCTGTGCGCAGCCGTTCAGATTCAGCGTGGCGTCCGCCTTGACCGTCACCGGTACGTCTGTCGAGAGCCGGTCCGGATTGCCCGCCGTGCCGAACCACTTCTGCCGCAGGTAGCGGACCGTCCGCAGCCGCTCGGTCTCGCTGAGGAGGTTCGTGTAGATCAGCACTTCGGCGAAGGCGAAGTTTTTCCAGTTGCCGATGTTGGCGAAGGGCGTCACACTTGTGCCGGTCATCGTCTGCGGCCCGTAGCCGGTCTCGTTGACCCACAGCCGACACGCGCCGCCAGCCTGGAGTTCCATGGTCTGCACCGCCCATTCCGAGACCGGCTCCGTAGAATGGATCCAGACCGGCGGACTGACGCTCAGTGTGCGGTTCAGGCCCGGCGCCCCCGCGGCCATGTACAAGTTGTTGCCGAAGGCGGAGGCCCAGGTCACATCGTTGCTGATGCTGGCGTAGACCGCAAAGACCGTGGAAGTGGCGGCGGGAATTGGGTTCGCGAAGGTCAGCAGCTTCGACCGGGGAATGCGGACGACCGGCAGGCCGTTGAGCACATTGGTCTCATACGTGGGTTGCCACGTCACTGATTGCCAAGCGAAGTTGTTGCCGGTCCGGCTTGTCCAGCGGCCGACCACGCCGCCGGGTGCGGGCGTCCCGCCCGTGCCGGCGTCGTTCACCGCGAGCGAGGGCGCGTACGCAGCGTCGAGCCACAACGCGCTGCCTTCGGCCGGGCTATCATCCGACACCCGGACCTCGCCGCCATTGACCGCCAGCGCGCCGGTGAAGGTATGCCGGCTCGCGAGCGAAAGCACCCCATCCCCTCCTTTTGTCACTGACCCCGTCCCCGCGAGCGAGGCGGATACGGAACAGGTCCCGGTCGCCACAACCGACGACGCCGCGAGGGTGCCGTTCGCCACGCCGCCGTCCGTCACCGCCACCGCGCCATTCGTGACAATGAAGCCGCCCAAATCGTAGGTCGCGTTCGAAACCGCCACCGCCATCTCCGGCACCAGCGCCTGGGCGGTTCCCAACTTGAGCGTCCCACCCGTAACCGTTGTCGCGCCGACATACGTGTTCGTGCCGGCGAGGGTCAGGGTCCCGGCCCCCTTCTTGGTCAGACCGCCGGAGGTCGTTCCGTCCCGGAGCAAGGGCTGGGTTTGCGTCACCGCATACTCGGCGGTGTCGATGACCGCGCCGTTGATTGACACCCAGATCCGGCTCAGGACGTTGGCGCCGAGGTCGAAGATGTTGGGCGAACGATCTGCGGCGGCCTCGAAGGTGCCGCCGTTGAGGTAGAGGTAGTGGTAGGAAGTTCCACCGGTCCCGGCAAGCGCCAGCGCTTTCAGAACCCCGCCGTTCAGATACAACCTGCCCGTCAGTGAGCTAGGGGTCGTTGATCCGCTCCAGTTCAGCACATTGCCCCCCGTGATCGCCAGCCGTCCGCCGTTGATCTTCCAGGTTCCCGATGAACCGCTCCCGACTACGCCTAAGATGGACTCCACGCTGCCGCCATCCATGATGAACGTGCCGCCGCCCGCGCAGACGATTCCGCGTTTACCGCTCCCCCCCCGCAAAGCTATGGGTGCCGGCCGAGATCGACACGGTGGCTGCTCCGCCCTGGTAAAGGGGGGTGAGAACCACATTCGTCCAGGCGGAATCCCCGGCCAGTTCCAGCCAGCCCCCGCCATGTACCTCGAAGCCGTTGCCGGTGGTCCCGTCGAAGCCGTTGGCCAGCACACGGCCGGTCTGCACCCATCTGCCGGCGCCCGAGCCGCTCGCCCGCCTCATCATGCCGCCCGCCGCCGTGAAGCTGAGGTTCAGCGGCGAGGCGTTGGTGACTGTCACGCCGTTGGCGATGGACCAGAAGTTGTTCGTGTCCGTGCCCGCATTCTGGAGCGCCCCTCCCGTGAACGAATACCCGTTCTGGCTGACCGTGAGATCCCGCACCGAGCGGGTGCCGTCCAAGGTAATCAGCCCCTTGGCCAAGGCATTGGCGTTGGTGAAAAAGGCGTTGTCGCCCTCCGACCACGTCGCCCCGTTCCAGTTCGCCGAGGCTGTGTCCCAACTCAGGTTGTTGGCCCCGTTGTTCCAACCTTTGTCCGCAGCCCCTGCCCCGCCAGCCAAAAGTCCTCCAACGAAAAGGATAATCCGCGCTGTGATGATTGACCGTCTTCCATTGCTCATAAACCGATCCTTTTTTTACTTAACATCGGTTTCATAGTAGTGCAGAAACAACGAACACACAATACGGTAATTCTACCCTAGCCGCGTCACTCCCTGTCCGCAGAGACCAGCCCCTGTTTGAGCGCCAGCGTCACGGCCTCCGTGCGGTTGGCCGCGCCCAGTTTCTGATAGATGGCGCCGCAGTAATGGCTGACCGTCCGTTCGCTCAGCTTCATCCGTTCGGCGATCTCCTTGTCAAGCAATCCCTTGACCAGACACCGGAGAACATCCAACTGACGGGGTGAAAGCGCCTGCCGGGTATTCCTTGCCTCCAGAGCCAGGCGGACGGCATCAGGAAGAAAAACCTCCCCCTGCATCACCGTGCGAAGAGCCTGCTCAATCACCTCGGACGGCATATCCTTCAGCACATACCCGCACGCGCCCTGTGCGAGCGCCTCCCGAATATCGGTCTCCGCGTGTGAGGAGGTCAGCATGACAACCCGGCACGATGGGAACGCGGAACGCAAATTCCTGAGTGCCTCAAGCCCGTCAGTTCCGGGCATGCGGATATCCAGAAGCACCACATCCGGACGGCAAGACGCGTAGTCCTCCGTAATCGTCCGCGCACTCGCGGCCTCATGGACAACCTTGATGTCCCGGGTCAACTGAAGAATCATGCTAACCCCAGTCCTGAGAATGCCGTGATCGTCAACCAGCATGACACTAATCATCGTCCGCCCCCTTTTTCAAGCCGTCATAAATCACCATCACGACGGTTCCGTGGCCGGGCGCGCTCTCGACGACCACCGCCCCGCCGATCCGACCCATCCGTTCGCGCATCCCTGCCAGCCCGAAGTGCCCCGTGGCCGGCGAGTCCGCTGTCTCAACGTCAAAACCCTGTCCGTTGTCCTGAATCAGCAGCTTGAGCCTCCCTTGGAAGGGCTCGCCGATAATCGCGATTTCCGTGGCCTTGGCATGCTTGACGGCGTTGGTCACCGCCTCCTGCACCACACTGAAGACCTGCGACGCCCGTTCGGGCGGAATTTCATCCGCCACCGCATACAGATTGAGGACGAACTCGTGTCCGGGAAAGACCTTCGGCAGTTCCGAGAGCGCCTGAGTGAGCGTCTTGTCCTTCAGTGCCTCCGACCGAAGATTCCAGACCGAACTGCGCAAGTTAGCCTTGGCCTCCGCGACCGCCAGTGCCGTCAGCCGGAAAAATTCCGACAGTTTCTCCGGCGCGGTTTTCCACGCCTTTTCCGCGAACGACACCTGCAGCATCATGCTGGTCAGGTTCTGCTCCAGCGTGTCGTGCAGATCCGCCGCAATGCGGGTGCGCTCGTCCCTGCGCAGTTCAGCCTCCAGGCGCGCGGCCTCCTCGGATTTGTAGCGCCGCACGCCGCGCACCACCTGGCGCCTGAGCAGCAGGCTCCAGAGCGTGACGCCCGCCACCGCCAGCAGCAGCACGCCGATCGCCGCCAGCAGGCGACGGGGCGTCCACCAAGACGCGGCCCGTATGACCGTGACATCGGCGGGCGTGCCGGGCAGCAGCGAGACGTCCCTCACCGACAACAGTTGATCCCCGCTCTCCTGACGACTTGAGAACTCCAAGAGGCAGACACCCGTGACCCGCAAGAGACTGCCCGGCCTGATCTCCGGAATGTTTACTGCTCCGACACGGATGTGTAACGGATACCCCTCCCAGTCCAGTAACAGCACCTTTCGTTCGGGGTCGAGCGGATCCACCCTCTGCAGTTCGCCCGTCACCGTCACGAGACTGCCAAAGTAATCTGGCGCGTGTTCGTCGTACTCAAGCGCGAGATGGAACGCCTGTGCCCGCGTCAGTTCGACCGGGCGCGGCAACGGCAGAACACCCGTCTTGCGGAAGACCGCATACTGCAACCCTGCAACAGCTCCGCCTCGGTCCACGAACCCCGAGACGTCGAGCCGATCCCCGACGGAGGGGCTTGCACCCGATGCAGACGAGACTTTGATTCCCCTCCCGGCAGCTAAGACATAGAAAATCCGGTCATCCTGTACTGCGGTGACCACCCCTGAAATCCGCCTCCGGTTCAAAACAGGACCTTTCGTGGAGAAAGGCGACAAGCGGGCCGCGTCCGCCTCGGGCACCGCGAAGGGGTCTCCCTCCGGGGCTCTCAAAACGCGGACAGCCTCAAGCCCGTTGGCACTGACGCGCACGCCCGTCAGTTCTTCACGCATGTTGTAGATCGGCAGGCAGACGCCGTCCACGACCACCTCGGCGTCAATCAGCCGGTCGCGCTCGGCAGGTTGCACCGGCGACAGCAGCTCGATGTTCACAACCCCCTGCTCGGTGTTCAAGGCCAACCGAGTGCGCGGCGCTCTGTCCAAGGAGGCGATCACGCCCTTCACGCGGACCCACTGTCCGTCGAACACGCCGGTCCTCAGTTCGCCGAGCGTGACCGGAACCGGCTCAGGCAGGACGCCCTCACCCAGGCGAACCATCCGGAGGCCGCGGGCCATCATCGCATAGCGGCCCAGCTCCGTGCGGAGGTCGACCTCCACGCGATCCCCCGCGCGAACAGCAGGCGCCGCGGGCATGTCAACCACAAAGAGCGACGCCGTCCCGTCATGGACGAGAAGGCTCCGGCTATCCGAGGTCCTGCCCGGTGTTTGCTGCAGCACCACGCCGCGCACCGTCAGCGGTAGCCCGACCGATGCCGAAACGCGCGGCAGTTCGCGGACGTCCGCGAGCGTTTCAAGCTTGCCATCCGCGCGACCGACCGTGCCGAAAAGCCACAGAGCGGCGCAGCACGCACGGCACACCCCGGCATGGATAAAGAGTCGGAAAACCTCTCTTCTGTTTCGGGATACCGCCTTCATAAACCTGCTTTCGCCCCTAAAAGGGTCCTGCCCGCAACCCAAATCACACATGCTTACAGTTGATGATTGGACAGCGACCAAGGCAAAATGTTTCATTTGCCACTAAATTGCCCGAGCTCTCGGACATCGGCTACAGCAGCAGAATCAGCGTTCCGGATCTGTCGCGCAGCACACGCAGAACGCCGCTGCCCGAAAAGCGCGTGTTGTCCTGATAGGTGGCCGGACTCTCCGTGGAGCCATAGGTACCGGACCGCCGCGGTGTACCGCCGTAGGTCAGCCAGGCCACGGACTCCTCAACGCCGCCGTCCAGATGCACCATGCTGCCGGACAGAATCTGCAGCGTCGCCTGATCTGAAACGGCCTGTGAATGAGCCAGCGAGAGTGTGCCGCCCGCTGCGACCACGTTGGTGCTGTTCGCACCCAGCGTGCCGGTCGCACCGATGCGCAATGTGCCGTTGCTGACCGTGAAACCGCCGAAGGTCGTGTTCGCGCCGGTGAGCGTGAGCTGGGCGCTGCCCTCCTTGACAACACTGACCACTCCGGTGACAGTGCCGTCGAACGTATACGGGTTCGCCTGATGTACCGTCAGCGTGGCCGGCGCAGCGCTCCAGATCAGGCGGCCGGAACCGTAGCCTGCGGCCAGCGCACTGCCGTCCGTTCCCAGCGAGCCGATGCTCTGATCAAATCCGTTGAGATCGAATCTCCCTTTTCCGGCGAGAGCCACATTGTTGCCGTCATACGAACCCATCAGGAAGGGCTTGTCTGTCGGCAGCACGTGGGCGGCACCGGCGCGCACGATGCCTTCCCAGCCGATGCTGCTCGCCGCCCAGACATGCCCGCTGGTCAGTATCAACAGGGTGCCCGAGTGAACTTGGAGCCATCCACTGCCCAGCGTGAGCGGGACCCCCTCGACAATCGCATTGCCGTAGGCGAACGCGAAGGTCGCGTTGCCGGTGATGCCACCGCGGAAACGCAGCGATCCGGATGACCCGTAGGCCTGAAATCGCGCACTGCCCAGCAGGGTCACCGGGCCCTCCAGGACGTTATGCGAGTCGGCATTGACGATCACACCGTTGAAGCCGCCATCGCCCACTCCACTTACCTCCAGCGGCTCGCTCAGCGTGATGCCGCCGCGCAGCACCAATTGGGCGCCCCGCGAACCGACGGCGCCGTTCCCGCTGAGCACAACCGTCTTACCGGAGGCGCTGCCGAGCGCATTACTGTGGGTCACGATCAGATCGCCGAGTGTCGCGGTCAGAACCCCTTCAAAGCTGTTATCGCCGCTGAGAGTGAGATTGCCGTAGCCGGTTTTCGCGAGAGCGCTGCCGGCATCGCCCCGAATCGGGCCTGTGACGGTCAGAGCCGTGGTCCCGGAGGTGTTGGTGACACACCACTCCTGGCTGGCGGCCAGCACAATCTCCTCCGCAATCGAATATGTGCGTCCGGTCGTTGACGGCGACTGCGCCAGGATGCCGCCCGCGCCGTTGGTGATCACGCCATCACCCGCCGCGACCACGAAATTCGCGTCGCGGTTGAAGGTCATGCCGTACAGGCTGACCGCACGGTCCACAACCGCAGTCAAGCCGCCCGTGCCGAAGGTCACTTCGTCCCATTTGAAGAGGGGCGCCGTATCGCCCACCCAGTTTTCCGGTGTGCTCAGCAGCGCATCCGTGCCGCCGCCGTCCCAGGTCACGGAGGCGCCCCGCTGCACAAAGATCACGCCGCCGCCCTCGAAGTAGTCATCATTTTCGTACTCCGCGCCGCTGCCCGATGCCCCGTAGGTGCCGCTCGTCTGCGCAACGCCGCCAAGAAAGAGTTTGAGAACCGGCTCGGTGATGCCGGCGGCAACCGCGATCTTGGCCCCGCCGGAAGTGATAGCGAGGGTGGATGAGCCGCTCAGGCTGCCGGCCGCGGCCACCGCCAGCGTGCCTGCATCGACCGTTATGGTGCCGGTCGTTGTGCTGAGGGCGTTGGAGAGGGTCAGCGTGCCAGCGCCCGCCTTGAGCAGGCTGACCGCGCCTGCGAGCTCGCCGACGAACAGGGTGTTGCCGGACTGATTGACTGTCAGTGTGGCCGGTGAGGCGCTCGTCAGGATGTTTTTCAGAGATGACTGCAGAGGCGTGCCGCTCAACTGGCTGACACTCTGATTGAAGCCGTTCAAGTCCAGGGTGGCCGAAGTCATCCAGTTCCAGCCCGTGTCGCACGCAACCGCTATCGGCACGGCGGGATCGAACACATCCGGCGCGCCCGTCCTGAGCACCCCGTTGGCGATCAGAACTGCGCCGGTGAAGCTGTTATCGCCCGCGAGAGTCCATGTGCCCCGGTCAAGTTTCATCAGGGCGGTGGCGCCGCCTTCGCTGATCTCCCCGCCGATCGTGCCGCTGCCGCCGCCGCGCAGATGAAGTATGTAGCTGCTGAGATCGACTGGCCCGTTCAAGGTCACGGCATCGCTGTTCGCCGGCGGCATTCCCGCAAAGATCGGCGAATGCGCAAAGAGAGTGATCGGATTCGTCTGCACGGTCGATCCGTAGAAGATCAGGCCGCCGGGAGAGGTCTTTGTCGGATTCAGGGTGCCGCCGTACAGAGAGACCGGACCGGTGCCCATCGCGCCGCTGCCATAGACGTTGACCTTGCGCCAGTCGTCATTGACCGCGCGAATCAGCAGACCGCCCGAGAAGCTGTTGTCAGGGTTAAAAAGACTGATTCCGCCCGCATTGTTCAGTTTCTCAATCCCGCCTTCACCCGAGATCACGCCCCGCAGGTTGACACCGTAGGTGGTGATATCCATGAAAAGCGTGGTTCCCGAAGGAATCTCAAAGTCGTTGCGCAGCTCGCAGGCGGCCTGACGGGTCAGATAGATCCTGGGTTGTGTCGTGCCGTTGGCGACAAAGCGGAAGCTCTGGCCGCTCAGATCAAAGGCGGCCTTTCCGCCCGCAGCCGGTCCGTTGAGATACTCCAGCCGGTTCAACACAAAATCCGCCCCGACATCCTGCACCGGCTTGACGCGCGTAATGCCGTCCAGCTTGACGAGCGTATCGCTCGCACTGACCGGCACGCTTCCGTTGGGGTTCCAGTTGTCGCCGGTGCTCCAGTTGTCGTCCGTGCCGCCGCCATCCCACGTGTAGGTCGCCGCATAGACCGCCGAAGTCATGCTGACCGCACCAAGAACCAGAGTGCGCAGCACGATCCTGTCCATGATCTGACTGAGAGAATCAAACACTGTAACTTTCATGACCCTTTTCCTCCTGTTTCGCAAAAAACGCAAAAATAACAGACTCGGTATTCAGCCCAACTGACACCTCTGCCTCTGCTTAATTATAGCAATACTACAAAAAGTACCGCAAGTATTCCATACGGTAATTCTACCCTATCCTGTTATTCTGTGTTTGTCCTTCTTTTCATACCAAACTCCTTTTCGTTGTTCTCAGTTCCGTGGTGGTTACTTTGTGAGTGATGATGTTGGGTTGCGGGCTCTGCCCGCGTTAGGTTCTTTGGGTGGCGTCGCCGCGTCTTCTCCGCCGTGATTCATCCCCAGCTTGCTTTTTACGAGGTTCTTGAGCGCGGCGTCCTTGCTGACGAGTTTGCCAGCCTTCACGTCCTCCTCGCGGAAGCGGGCAAAGAGAATCTCCGCCGCACCGCCGCGGTCGCGGTCGTAGTGGACGTAGATGTCGCCGTTCGGAGCCTGCGCGATATCGGGGTAGGAAACTGGGTGACGTTCGTCGAGCAAAAGGCCGCCGGACCAGGTTTTGCCGTCGTCGGCGGAGAGGTAGGCGCTCAGTCGTGAGCGGCCCTGGCCCCAGTTCCACTTCTCGCTGGCGTCCTTGGTTTTTTCATTGAAATCCGAGCCGTGCTTGATCAGAAGGATGTTCCCTGAAGCCAGGCGGCGGAACACGGCCTTGCTGTTGACATGCGGAAAGAAGGTCGTCTGCGGCTGCCAGGTCTTGCCGCCGTCTGAGGAAAAGCTCTGCGCGATCTCCTTCATGCAGCGGGAGAGCATCCAGAGCGTGCCGTCCTGCTTCTCGACCACGGAGTGCTCGTTGAAGCAGCTGTCCTTGAAGATGTTTCCGCCCCGGTAGCGCCAGCTCGCCCCCTCGTCGTCGGAGACGAATACGTCCGCGCCGCGGACCGAGTCCAGCTCGCGGTAGCAATCGGCAAAGGGCTTGTCGATGTGCCAGCGTTCCCACAACGACACGGGCAGAATCCATTCGCCGTTTTTGCGCACAATGGGCTTGTTGATCGAGGCGCCGAAGCCGATGTAAACC
>JABMQX010000487.1 GCA_013203085.1 bacterium
ATCGCTGTGGCCAGGTTGTTCGAGAGGGCGCAATCCGGGCAAATGTTTGCCCTCAAGGCGATTAGAGAAGAGCGGGAGATAACAACGGCAGAGATCAGGGCATCGGAGAGCGAACTGGCCGCGGAACGTAGGGACAGTGGGATGTACGATCCCGCAAAGGAGATGGATTCGCTCGTCAGCCGTCTCAATTCCTACAAAGAAGAGCTTATCCAGGCGGAGATGAAGAACGCCGTGTTGGGAGCAAAGCTCGAGCTTTTCTCCAAAAAGGCGGCACAGGTGAAGGATACCGTCTCGGCAGAAGAGATAGCGGCCCTTGAAAAAACAGCTCAGCAACTGGCCACGCAGCTCTCCGAAGCAAAGCAAGGGAGCAAGCTGGCAAGGTGCCAGATTATACTTATGCAGAAGGAAAGCGAGCTGAAGGGGGTCAGTCAACTACACAAGCAGAGCTTAGTTTCAGAGGGGGAACTGAAGACTGCCGAAGCTGAGTACGAGCTGGCCAGGAACGACTACGAAGCAGCCAAGTCAGCAGCGGTTCGCCTGACGGAGCGCCTCGGCAAAGTCCGGGACGATCTTGCAAAAGCGAAGGAGAAGCTCGCCGAAACGGGCGGGTTGGCTCTGGCCACGATCATCGCCGAGAAAACTTTGGAATGCGAATCGGAACTGGCTGGTACTGAAGTGAAAAGGCGCTATTTATTGGAGAAGATCAACAACTTAGAGAAAGAGATCGCGGAGAGGGGATCCACAGCAGCCCAATTGGAGAGACGGAAGGCGGAGATTGATGGGTTGAAGAAGCGGCTCGCGGGCCTTCTCGATAGTGAATCGGCCGCTCGGGCACAGATGAGGGACGGAATGCTGCCTCAGATCGTCATGGTGGAATCGCTTGAACGGCTCACCGAGCCGGCGGGCGCGTACAGCGTCATAGGAGAGGTGCGAAGTCCCGGCTCTTACGACATTCTCACGAGAACCACTGTTCTGAAGGCGCTGGCAACGGCGGGTGGTTACACGGACTACGCCGACGACAGAAGTGTTGTGGTAGTTCGTTACGGTAAGGACCATCCCGAGAGGCACAACATTGACGTTAACGCCATTCTCAAGGGAAAGGCGCCCGACGATTTCATAGTCCGCCCTGGGGATATCATTTGGGTGCCTAGTAAGGGGCGTTTGTTTTAAGTAAGCAGCGAACCCACAAACACTGGCCCCTTCTGCAGGTTGGGGACCCACCTACGGGTCCCCGCTTTTTTCGTTCCCTGTCCGCGATTGGCCACGGCCCTTTCCTCATTACCCGGACGAGAGAGATTGTCCCACCTCCTGGGCCCCCCGAGGGGCACTTGCAACTCGATGCCATCCGGTGACAAACATGACCCGGCACCGAAAAAAGTGCAGGAAGCCTGCAAATTTTACTTGACAGCGAAATTAAATGCAGGTATACTACACATAACGGCAAATTCAGAGTGCCGAGTATGGCGTCGGCTAATCCCGAAAAAATGCAGGAAACCTGCAGATTTTACTTGACACCGCCAATTATGTGCAGGCATACTGCACATCATGGCAACTCAAATTGGGAGAATATAATATGGCTTCATTTAATCCTAACGAGCTGGAAATCATGAAGGTTCTGTGGGAGGAGGGATCGCTTAAGCCTTCCGAGATCCAGCAACGACTTTTGCATCCTGTTAAGAATTCGGCGTTGCGCTGGCAGTTAGGGGCTTTGAGGAAAAAAGGCCAGGTCAGGCGCCGTAAGAAGGGCAAGGCTTACTACTATCGAGCTACAACGCCTCAGCGGAGCGTTTTTAAGAAGCTGACCCGTAGGATGGCGGATGTGTTTTGCGGGGGATCCGCTGTGGCTCTCATCGGGCAGATGATCGAATCGGAAGAAGAACTATCTGAGGAAGACATTTGCGAGCTGCGGCGGCTTGCCGCCCGGAAGGCGCCTTCGAAGAAAGGCTCCGGGAAAGAAGGAGTTAAGAAATGAGATTCGGTTGGATAACAGCGTTAATGGATCTACCTGCGGTCCTTGACATCATGGTCAAGATTACCGCGCTGCTTGCCCTCGGTTGGGTCGTCCACTTCGCACTTCGTCGAAGGAACCCCCGCTGGCGGGTGCTGCTGTGGCGGGGAGTTATTGCGGGCGTGGTTGTTCTGCCGATTCTTGGACTCGTGTTGCCGGAGCTTCAATTGCGGGTCGCGTCTCCGACGGAGACGGAGCCGGCTTTGGCGCCGATTCAGCGAGGGTCGGTGCGGGTCGCGATTGCAGCATCATTCGGCGATGACCATTTCGGATTGGCGCCCCTGCCCGCAACCCAGGCAGAGAGTCCTGCTCACAGTAAGCCGTCTTCGACCTCGCCGCCAGGGATTGGGGCGATGGAGTGGGTTCGGGCGCATTATGGTCACCTGCTCGGTTCCGCCTGGGCCGTGGTAGCCGTCGTGCTGATCCTCTTCGCAGTGAAGGCTCACAACCGGTCGCGGCGAATTGTGAAGAGCTCCCGTCCGGCGCCCAACTGGGCGCGAGTTATGCTCAAGCGGGTTGCCGCAGACCTCCAATGCAGGCAAAACGTTCCCCTGCGGTGCTCGGCGGAGGTTTGTTCGCCGCTTCTGACAGGGATTCTCAAGCCGAGCATCATGTTGCCGCAAAGCATGGTAGGGGAAGATTCTGCCGCCGACCTGGAGGCGGTATTGGCGCACGAATTAACTCACTTGAGGTCACGCGATCTTCTGTGGTCTCGGTTCATCCAGAGTGTCTCGGTCATTCTTTGGTTTCATCCATTAGTGTGGCGAATTCGCGCTGCCCATTCTACGTCGTGCGAGCAAGTGTGTGACGCGGTGGCAGCACACTATGTAGGGGACAGTGAGGTATATTCAGGCACACTGGCCCGTGTAGCCCTGGGAGTCCTTAGTCAACGCCGGGCGCTGGCAGGCATCCCGATGGCGCGCAGGCCGCAAATCGGGAGGCGCCTGGCTATGTTGAAGAAAAAGATTTGGGCTTCTGAGGTCCAGCGACGCTCGGCCGTCGTATTGCTGCTAACAGGCAGTATTCTTGTGGTCGGCCTGGCCGGCTTGAAACTAACGCGTGCCGACAACGGGTCCGCTTACGCTTCTGCACGAGCGACATCGAGGAGAGAGTTGGCTGAACCGAGGGAGGCGGGCTCGCGCGTAGTACACTTCCCCCGGGATCGGTCGCTGGGTAAGCTCAAGACAAAGGACACCACCACCGACCAGCCTGTCAGTGCTCTCGACTTCGGTCGAGCAGAATACGAGGGCTGGGACTATCTCGGCCAGGCGAAGGGCGACGTCACGGTTCCTGCTGGGAAACGCTTGGGCCTTTGGGTCGACAGCACGGCCCTGAATGACCTGTCGGGCCTCCGATACCTCGGCCCAAACGACCTTTACATTCTATGGCTACCCGGTGGTGGCGAGCGCGGCAGCAGGCCCGACGACAGATGCATGGCACACATCGGTGGCCTCACCGGGCTGAAAGTCCTGATGCTCACCAACTCCGATGTCAGCCACCTGGGACTTGCCCGAGTCAGGGGATTGAAGTGGCTGACAAAGCTCTACCTGAAGTCGGAAAGGCTCAACGACGCCGGTCTGGCTCACCTGAGCGAAATGATCTCGCTACGAATCCTGGAGGTCATGAGCCCTCAGATCACGGATGCAGGGCTGACCCACCTGGCAAAGTTGAGGTCACTCAGCGAGCTGTACGTTTGGGCTCCCAAGGTCCGCGGTCCCGGCTTGGTTCATCTTGCGAAATTGCCGTCTTTAATCAACCTGAGTCTGGCAGGGAACCACTTCGGCGATGACGGACTGAAATACCTGAAGAACATTCCTTCGGTGACCAAGCTAAGCCTCGAAGGGATACTGAATCTCAGCGATGCAGGAATGAAGCATGTAGGCAATTTCGTTCAACTGACTGATCTGAGCCTCGGTCACACTTCAATCAGCGGCAAAGGACTGGCACATCTATCGACCCTCACCAAACTGGAGAGTTTGAGGCTCTACAACGTGCTGATCGGCGATGAAGGGTGTGTCCACCTCAAACGACTGAATTCCCTGAAGAGCCTGAACCTTTGGACAAGGACCAGTAAGAAGCCCCAGATCACCGATAAGGGCCTCGCGCATCTGAAGGACATCCAGTCCCTCGAGCGTCTGGAGCTGTCGAGCCCGGAGATCACCGATAAAGGCCTGGCGCATGTGGCAGAGCTAAGCAGGCTGACGTTCCTGAGATTTTCGGGCGGTCCCATCACCGACGCAGGGATCAGCCATCTGGCCAAGCTGCGCGCTCTCCAGACCCTCTCCATCCGAGGCGCCGGCATCACTGATATGGGAATGTCACATATTGGCAAGCTGAGCGGCCTGAAAGACCTATTTCTTCTCAGCGCCCCGCAGGTGACGAACCAGGGCCTGGCTGAATTAAAATCGCTGAAGTCCCTGAGGAAACTGCACCTGGGCTACGGTCTGGACATCTCCGTGGCAGGGTTGGCCCACCTCAATGCGATCCCGGCCTTGGTGCAACTCCGCGTCGGTAATGTTCGACAGGACAATTCCGGTCTCAACCTTGCAGGCTTGTCCAAACTGGAAGACCTGAGTCTGTTTCTCAGGCGCAAAGAGACCCTTCGTGACGAAGACCTGGCCTGTCTGGCGAGATTGGGCCGGCTCAAGCAACTTCAGCTTGGTCCCCATGAGTCGGCGATCGGCGACGCGGGGTTCAAGTACCTCGCCGGTTTGACCTCCCTCGAGTTTCTCAATGTCGGCGGCCGCCGGATAACCGATCGCGGGCTGAGATACCTGGCCAACATGCGGAACCTGTGGCACTTGAGACTCAGAGGGGATTTCACCGATCAAGGACTGCGCTATCTTGAAGGGCTCGAGGGCTTGAGCATCTTGAGCCTCACCTCCGAAAACGCTTTCAGCAAGAGGGCGTTGAACCGTCTGCGGAATAGCTTACCCAGCCTGCAGACATTTAACGTCGTGCCGTGACCAATGAGTCTGCAAAAAGGATAGCGAAAGGTTATTCGCGAGGAAGAATCAGATGATGATGAGCGGGACAAGACGATTTCCAGAATGGTTGATCGGGATAGCAGTTGCACTGGCAGCATCTGCTTTCGCAGCGATTATGGACGTACGTGCGGCGGGCGATGGGTCGGCGACCGGCACAGCCACCTCGAACACGGGCGGGAGCCCGAGCGCCGGTCGGACGTTGCGCTTTCCCAGAAATCGGTCGCTCGGCACGCTGTACGTGCAGGAGACAGATGCGAAACGGGAGATCGACACCTTCTATCACTGGATACACGGCGCCGAGTGGGAATATTTCGGCGAGGCTCAAGGGGATGTCAGTGTCCCTCCACAAAAGCGGCTGTGGTTAGCAGTTGGTAAGGATGCCTGCGAGGACTTGTCGACGCTTTCTCGGCTTGGCCCCGATGGGCTCTACAGGCTGTCGTTTCGGTACCTGGCACCGGGAGAAAGCGACGCTGCGGCTGACGACAGGTGCATGCGCCACCTGACGCATCTGACGGGCCTGAAGACCTTGTACCTGTATAACACACACGTCACGCATAAAGGTCTGCGGTTCATCAGAGGACTGAGGTCGCTAAAGCAGTTGAAGATAACATCAGGGTCGCGAACGGAGCCAACGCCAGAGTCGAAGGAAGTTCGGGACGCAGGTCTGGCTGATATCGCAAGCCTGAAGTCGCTGGAAATCCTGTGGCTAAGCGGCAGGTTCACGGATGCCGGACTGGGCCATATGGCGAAGTTGACATCGCTCAGGGAGGTGTATCTGCATAGCATAAATGTGCGCGGTCCCGGCTTAGTCCACCTCGCAAAGTTGCCTTCACTCAGGTACCTCGATATTAGGGGTAACAACTGCGGCGATGCCGGGCCTGAATACCTCAAGAACGCGACTTCGCTGAGGAAACTGGTTGTGGGATGGTCTCAAGTCACCGATGCAGGACTCGCACACCTATCGAACCTTACCCAACTTGAGGAACTGGACCTTCACAAGAACCCCATCACGAACGCCGGGCTTGTCCACCTCAAGTCCATGCGGTCGCTCAAGCGATTGAATTTAAGCAGCACTCAAGTCACGGAGGCGGGGCTGGTTCATCTCAAGGACATCAAGTCGCTTGAGTCCCTGGGAGGGCTCGGTTCGACCGACCAAGGCATCGCTCAACTCGCCGAGCTGACTAACCTCAGATGCCTCCGCATCGGCGGCGAGATCACCGACGCGGGGCTCAGACACCTGGCCAAACTTCGATCACTCGAAGAACTTGAACTTCGCGCCGGGGGGATCACCGACGCTGGGATGTCCCATATCGCCAAATTGACCAACTTAGCGGAACTGGGGCTTTACGGCTGCCCGATAACCGATGAGGGTCTGGCCAAGTTGGTGACACTGAAAGCATTGAGAAAGCTATTGCTACGCGGCACGAATATAACCATCTCCGGGCTGAATCACGTCAATGGGATGCGCGATTTAACTGAATTGACGATATATGGCCCCGGCCAGGGTGGGCCTCCCTTAAATATCGCGGGGCCGACCAAGCTTAGATCCCTCTCGCTCCGAAACACCTCAGCAGTGCGTGATGAGGATTTAGCAAGCATAGGCAAGATTACCGGTCTTAAGCATCTGCAAGTTGGGGGAGCCATCACTGACGCGGGTATGGCCCACCTTGCCGGTTTGACGTCGCTTCATTGGCTTTCTGTTAGCGACACGAACCGTTTGACCGACAAGGCTCTCTCCTACGTAAGCAATATGAACCAGTTGGACGATTTGGGTATTAGTGCTGGAAATTTCACAGCCGGGGGGCTGCGTCACCTTGAAGGGCTCAAGGCGCTGAGGTCGTTGTACCTCGCCTCCGAAAACGACTTCAGCAGCGCAGCGTTGGAGCGCCTCAACAAGAAACTACCCAACCTCCTGACCCTCAACGTCAGAAAGACGACAAGATAGAGAAGCGTCCCGAGCTGGGCGACATCGCCCCCAAGAACACCAGCAAACGCTGGATGGAAAAGAGTTCAACTCGAAGACCAAGTTGTACGGACGGTCTCATCTGTGAATAAGCTCATAACTTACGTTTTCACATTAGGTTCAATATGTTTCTGTATCCAGTCCAATGGCCAGTTTGCTCCGGATTCACGTTCCATCCGTAAGACAACGGCCCTGATTATAGCACCAGGGGAGTTTGATGAAGTTGCCAAGGAACTATCCAATCTCTACCGCCGCGTTTTGCCTGAAGGCAGCGTAGGCATCGTTCATACAGAATGGATAGAGAAACATGCCTCCCCAATACCTCCCGGTAAGCTGCCTGAAGGCTACGAGACCCTTCAACCAATCGCCCGTGTCCCTCCATGGAATCCGGAAACCAAGCAAGGATACAATTACGTCCTGGCGAAGAAAATCATCGCTTTTCTGAAGAAGCTCAAACCCGCCAACAACCTCCGTTACGTCACTCTCCTCGGCGGATGCCTGCACATCCCTCCCAGCTATTATGTTCGTGGCAAGCCGCACCCTCCCTATACACTGCGCGTCCGCGAACAGCACGACTTCTATCCCACGGATTTCTTCTACTGCTCGCCCGATCTCGATACGACAGCCGATTTCGCCGTCGGACGACTCCCGCTCCGAACGGCGGAGGATGGTTTTCGCTTCATAAAAAAACTGAAGGGATGGTACAAGTCGTCTCGCGAACGAGATTGGTTCCACACAGCGGCTGCATTGAGTGGGGACGTATGCGACACGCGGTTTGAACCTCATCTAAGGAGAGATCAGCGTGCTCTATTCTCTTCAGAAGCCCGAAGCGAGGTGGAAAAGGCTAATTCGCTATTTTGACTCGAGAGATCGTTCGTTCACGGCGTCCAACGCGGCTGAGTTGCTCCGAGAAGGAGGTGTGGGCTGGCTTTATCACTTGACGCATGGAGAGGGATACTACATCGCCGGGAGTCGCGTTTCTCCGAAGCAAGGAAATCTTGGCCTATCCACAGGCGGATCACCGACTGCCGATTTTCCTGTCCGTCGCCTGTGATAATGGCAACTACGATACGCCCTGGTTGCCGAGGAGGAGTCTCGAGCGTCGAGGAGGGATGTTCATCGTCCGGGGAAAATATGATTTCAGCATCGGAGAGGCGGCGGTCCTTTCGGAGGCGGGAGCGATTGCCTATTTGGGTGGAACTGGAATCACCGCCGGGGCGTCGCGAAGCCGTGTAGATGGCAGTGGAAACGTCGTCGTTCAGGACGTTGACTACTTGATGAAGATAATTGACGGAGTCCTGGACGCCTACTATTCATCGAGAAGAGACCCCTTGTTGGGCGACCTTGTGAAAAGCGGTTTGCGCAATTACATTTCCTGGTTGAAGCACGACGACCTGAAGGACACCGTTGGCGTGACAATGTTGTACTCGTTCGTATTCTTAGGAGACCCATTGCTGAGGTTGCCACCTCCGCATCAAGGGCCGGGCACATTCGACATTCCACGGGTCACGACACAATTTGCCGCGTTTCGCGAGAAGGCGTTATTCCGAAAAGGGTATAAGGAGCGGTACACCATACCCCACATCAATCTGAGCAAACTTTCTTCAATGTCATTGCAGATCGGCAAAACAAGATCGAAGCGGCTCAGACTTCTCTTGCTCGATGCAGCAAATCATTTGCTCGACGACCGTGTGCTGTCAAGGGAGGCAGCCGGAGAATTCTCCTATGCTTTTAACCCCTCCAGCTCGATGTCGGGTCCCTATCAGCTCATCATGGTCGCCTTGGGCCGGCAAGATAACGGAACCCCTGTCGAACTTGGTGAAGGGCGGTGCTGGTTATGGATAGACTATCATCCATAGTCATCCAGCCCGGAAACTCATTTTCTGTGCCACCGTGAACACTTCAAGGTGATGGGCTTCTTGAGGATTTGTTCAGAGAACGACTCCAGCTTTGCAGCTTTGAAGGCCGGGGACTCGCTCGGGGTCCCCGCTTTTTTCCTTCCTTGTCAGCGCTCATTTTCGATACACTGGTCAAGTTTTGCATGACATCGGATGAATGAACGCAATACGGGAGGGAAAAATCATGAGGAAATCGTCCATTGCACTGCTTCTGCCAGTCGTTGCCTTTTTGAGCACGGGCTGTTTCATGAGATTCCCAGCCAAGTACTCGGAGACGCAACAGTTCTCCGTCCCACTTGCCACCGGCGGCACTCTCCATATCTCCACGCTGAACGGGGCGATAACAGTCCGTTCCGGCGACGTGAAGGAGGTTCAGATCGTCGCCGAGAAGACAGTTCGGTCGAGGACTGACGAAGAGGCGAGGGAGTTCTGCGAGAATACGAAGATCGAAACCGAGACGCAGGCCTCCGGATCAACTGTTTCCGTGGTCCTGCCCAAGAACTATCGCGGCCGTGCCAGTATCGGGGCGAGGATCGAAGCGATCGTGCCGGAGAGATGTAATCTCAAGCTGGGCACTTCGAATGGCCGAATCGAAGCTCGCGGGATTAACGGGAATGTCGAAATGCGCACGTCGAACGGGAGAATCACCGGGGAAGAGATCGGTGGGAACGTCTTTGCGGATACCTCGAATGGCGCCGTTCGTCTGGAGCGAGTTTCTGGTTCGGCGGAGGCGGAGGCATCAAACGGGAAGGTGACCGTCAGGGGAGCCGGTGGCGACATCCGTGCTCACACATCTAACGGCGGCATCGAACTCCGTAACGTCGTCGCCAACGCTGAAGCAGTGACCTCCAACGGCAGCATAACCTGCGTACTGCCGGGCGACGCCTCTGCAACCGTTTCCGGAAGAACATCGAACGGAAGAATCAGATCGGATTTTCCGTTGACCGTTAAACGTGGAAGTGTTTCCGGGAAGATCGGTGAAGGGAAATTCTCGATCGAGTTGAGATCATCCAACGGGAGCATCTCTCTCAAGAGAATATGATGAGGGAGAGCAGGCCCGGGAAGGATGCATCCTGTTCAAGAACCGTTGGTGCCAAGGAGCCCTGAGAAAAGGGCATCAGAAGGGAGGAATAAATGACGAGGAGGAGAATTCTGCGTGTCGGAGCGGTGTTTGCCGTTGCGGCTTTGATTTGGTCAGGGTTTGAAATCGCATCCCTTGCCGACATGACAGTGACTCAGGAAGTCACCACAACAGTTGGCGACGAGAAAACCACTTTCACCCAGACCATCTACTGCACGAAAAGCAGGTTGAGAACGGCTGACCCCTCCGGAATGGTCAGTATCATCGATGTCGGCAAAAGCATGATGATAATTCTTGACACGAAGACAAAGAGCTACACTGAGCACACCTTTGAGCAGATGCGGAAACGGCAAGCGCTTCTGCCCGCCGAGATGAGGAAAATGAAGCTGTCCGTTCGCGAGACCGGCGACAAGAAAACCATAGACCGGTATCCGTGCGAAAAGTTGGTCTTCAAAGTTGGTCCGACCGAAATAACGGTCTGGATAACGGAGAAGATTACGATTGATCCTGACACAATGGAATTCAATAGGAAGTTCCTTGAGCTGACGAAGGATATCAGCGGCGTCAACATCCAAGGACACATGCGAGCGGAATTCGAGAAACGGAAGGCATATCCCTACCTGACGGTGATCGAAATTGCCCTACCGTTCGTCGGAAAGACACGGCGAACGGAAGCGAGAGTCAAGAAGGTCTCCTATCAGAGAATTGAACCTTCCGTATTTGCGGTCCCAGATGAGTATAAGAAGCAAACTCTCCCTGCAATGCCAGCGGCCAAATAGAGGAGGCCACGCGAGACAGCCGAAAGGGGCCGCAGCCGCCGGTTATCATTCCCCGGGAGCGTAGCCGAGCCTCCGTTTCGCTTCCTCGATCAATTCCTCGTTTTTCTCGATGGTCAGCTCCGTGTTTGTCCAGCGTCCCGCCGGGTAAAAGGGCTGCCGATACATGGGGTAGGCCTCGCTCCGCAGGTGGGCGAGCATCTGGTGGCCTTTTCGTCTCGCACGCTCGTAGCGGAGCATCTGAACGTCAATGGGAGCCACTACAATCTTCTCGCCGGGGCCGGGGTCGGCCTGCGCGAGGATCCGCCCGTCATGATCCACGATCATGCTCCCGCCGGGCCAGGAGAAAGGAGGATAGTGCTTCAGACTCGCTCCCTGGTTGGCTGCTACAACATAGGCGATATTTTCAAGAGCCCGGCAGCGATTGACGATGGTCCACCAATCCATCGGCGGGGTCGCGCCCCAGGGGTCCATGTAGGCCGATACGCGAATCAGTATTTCCGCGCCGTTTGCGGTAAGCTGTCTGAGGGGCTCGGGGAAAAGCCAATCGTAGCAGACCGCGCAGCCGATGTTGCCGATGGGGGTGGCCGCCACCGGAAAAAGCTCCTCGTTGTATCCTTCGAGATCGTGAGGGCTGGCATGCACCTCCCAGGGAATCCAGGGGTTCACTTTCCTGTACCTGTATAACATCCCCTCCGGGCCGATCAGGCATGTTGTGTTGAAAACCGCCTTCGGCCACTCGGGGTCGCTTTCCAGAAAAGTGCTGGTCTGGATGTAAACACTGTGCTCCTTTGCCTTGAGAGCGTATCGCTCAGTGTGCTCGTTAGGCACCGGTACAGCCAGTTTCCCCCGCAATTCCCCGGCGGTCGGATAAACAGGGGCCGCGTGAGCGAACTCCGGGAACACCAAGAGCTTCACGGGAAGAAACGGCGAATACCCTTCCACGGCCATATCTATCATTTCGATCATTCGGTCGGTGTGAGGCTTGATTTCCTCTCGCGTTTGCGGGCAAGGAAAATCAACCTGGCAGGCGGCGGCGTAGTATCTCGATGTTCGCTCGTTCATCATTGTCCTTTCGGCAGGCGCCGAACCTCCTCTTGCGTAAAACGTTGATGCATCAGAATCTCCGCTTGGCCATCGCTCACCTTCGATAAACGGAAGCGGAGACCCCAAACCGGTACGCCTGGTTGACCCCATGATCCTATGGCCTTCCCGGCATCTGAATAACAGGATAAGACATTCGCGTCGCCAAAACAAGAGCAGTACACGCAGCTTCGCCCCGGGAGAACGGTAACAGCACGATCGGTTTTCAAGGAACGGACTGAGGCGAGGCATTCAGAAAAGACTCAATAAGGTGATGCCTACGCTACGGCAACGCTCCGGGTCCGATCACCGTTGCACAC
>JABMQX010000488.1 GCA_013203085.1 bacterium
CGTGGTTCTTTTGTTAATCGCCTTGAGGTGCTTGAGGTAAAGCAGTGCGGTTGTTCGGAAGACGTGGAGGACGAAGCGAGTTCGGTTGGAGGTGGAGAAGTTGCGGACCTTGCCGCTGATAAAGTCTTCCAGGACCCCATCTTTTTGGGAAGAGACCGTGATGACGCGGTCGGGGGCAATGATGATGCCGAGAGGGACGGTGATGAAAGGGACTTCGTCATCAGCGTCGAATCGTGGGGTTCGCACGACGATGAGCATGTTGGGACCGTCAACATCCATGCGAGGCGTTTCATCGGCGTCGAGGGGATCGGTCAGGAAATCGAGGGGAATACCCCATTCCCGGCTGAGATTCGCTGCTTCCTCGTGCGAGGGCTGGACAAGGTTTATCCAGCAGTCCGGCTCAGGCCGGGCAATGGGATTCAGAGTTCCCACGGAAGTTTTGAACATGCTGATCATGGACTCGACTCCGGTTTACAACCCTCTGGGGTGGGGTCGTCCCCACGAATCGGCGGAACACTCGCTTATGCTCTGAGATAGCGCTGCAATGATAGCGTCAAATGGCGATTTGTCAAGCCGCCTGTGATATTCTATGGTCATTCCGTTTCTGAAAAGGAGGTGCCGTTCAAGTTGTCTGAGTCCGTTCCAGGGAAGGACCGGAATCAATCAGTCATCGGGCTACGAACACGAGACGCCCATTTATGGGGGGAGAAAAGATGAGCAAGACGATATGTATTGTAGCGACGCTGGACACGAAAGGAGTTGAGGCACAGTTCATCAAGAGCAGGATAGAAGGGGCCGGACTTTCGGCTATTGTGATTGATGCGGGGGTCATCGGTGAGCCTGTTTTCGTGGCGGAGGTGCCGCGGGAAACGGTCGCAGAAGCCTCGGGGAAGAGTCTGGCTCAGCTCGTCTCCGAGAGAGACCGAGGAAAGAGCGTCGCCGCCATGGCCGAGGGCGCTGCAAAGGTTGTGAGGGGGCTTTTCGACGAGGGAAAAGTCCACGGCGTGATTTCCCTCGGGGGCTCGGCGGGGACAACGATTGGGACCTCGGCGATGCGGGCTTTGCCGGTTGGGGTCCCGAAAGTGATGGTCTCGACCCTGGCTTCCGGCGACACGCGGCCTTACGTCGGCATCAAGGATATCACAATGATGTACTCTGTGGTGGACATCGCTGGGTTGAATCGCCTCTCCCGGCGCATCCTGGCGAACGCGGCGGCGGCGGTCTGCGCCATGGCTGAGGCTGAACTGCCCTCGACTGCGGAGGAAAAGCCGTTAGTCGCGGCCACTATGTTCGGTGTAACAACCCCCTGTGTAGACAAAGCCAGAGAAATCCTCGAGGAGAACGGTTTTGAGGTGTTAGTTTTTCACGCCACTGGCAGCGGCGGGCGGGCAATGGAGGACCTCATCGAAAGCGGATTCGTCTCGGGGGTTCTCGACATCACCACGACAGAATGGGCGGACGAGCTGGTCGGGGGCGTGTTGTCCGCCGGACCCCACAGACTGGAAGCGGCAGGGAGAAAGGGGATTCCGCAAGTTGTGGCGCCCGGCGCCCTGGACATGGTCAACTTCGGCCCCCCCGATTTGATTCCTGAGAGGTTCGCAGACCGAACATTCTATCAGCACAATCCCACGGTGACGCTGATGCGAACCACGAAGGAGGAGAACAGGGAGCTTGGGCGAATCATCGCCGAGAAGTTGAGCGCCGCCGGAGGGCCGACGACCTTCTTTTATCCGAGGAAAGGTGTCTCGGCCATTGACAGGGAGGGGCAACCATTTTTCGCCCCGGAAGCCGACGAAGCGTTCATTTCCTCTCTGAAAGCGGCGGTCGGCTCGGAGGTTGAGGTCGTGGAATTGGACAATCATATAAACGATGAGGAATTCGCTGTCGCCGTCGCTCGCTCCTTGATGGAAAAACTCAAAGCCGTTTAGATGGTCAGTGATGTCGAGGAAAGGAGACAGGGCGGAGGAGGAAGCTTCCGGTCGGCGTCCGCCCAAGACACTACTTTGCCAGTAACCCCTAAGTTATGGGGGGCCGGGGGCGCAGAGACGAAGCCAAGAGTTGGACAGGATAACAGGATGGACCGGATAATCCTGAAAATCCTGTTAATCCCGTCTGACATTC
>JABMQX010000489.1 GCA_013203085.1 bacterium
ACATCCGGATTAGACCCCGACGAAAAATGCTACAAAACATATGCACCAGGTGTGGGCCTGATTCAAGATGAAGATCTGCTTCTGACCAAATACGGATTTATCAAGAAATGAGTGGTAGGAATTGCTGAACCAAAGTACGCACTGTACACGCGCTTGTCCTGCCCCCATAGTTTGTGCCACTCTTTGAGTTAGTCTTCCCTAAAGAGCTGTTGCCGGGACGCGGAGCCAAGCGCCAACGGCATCTGAATCGGTTGAGTTCTCGCGGAGAGGACGGAGCACACGTCCGAAGGAGGTCGGGTGAAAAGTCCGGGCCTTCGAGCCGCGCCGGGGTTGGAGCGTTTCTGCGGAAGAATGGCTACGATGAAACCTGGCCCGGAGTAACAGACACGACTTAGTCCAGAAGGGCCCTTTTCACAACGGAGGGATCCACCATGAAACATCTGATGTTCGTTCTCAGCTTGACTTTGCTGGTAAGCATGGCGCACGCGGCTGAAGGTAGCGTTGACACAGCAAGCCGGAATGCCGACTGCATCAAGCCATACGCACGCAACCCACGCTACTGGCAGTACAAAGGTAAGCCTGTGTTGCCTTTGGGAGGGAGCAAGACAGACCATATTTTTCTCCTGGACGATCTTGAGCAGCACCTCGATGAGATTGCCCGAGCCGGCGGAAATTATGTTCGAAACACGATGAGCCAGCGTGAAGCCCTTGACCTGAAGCCTCATCGCAGACTTGCCAACGGGAAATTCGACCTGAACCAGTGGAATACGGATTATTGGAGGAGGTTCTCGAACTGCCTGAGGTGGTGTAAAGAAAGAGACATCATCATTCAGATCGAGGTTTGGGACCGATTTGACTACTCACAGAGCAATTGGAAACATAGCCCTTGGCGTCCGGGTAACAATGTGAGTTACACCGGCGAACAGACCGGTTTGGCAGAGGACTATCCCGAGCATCCGTGGAGAGACAAGCACCCCTTTTTCCATACCGTTCCTGGAATGAGAAGATACCAAAAGCGATACGATGTCATTCGTGAGCACCAGGAGCGCTTCGTTGCCAAGATGTTGTCCTACAGCCTGGAATACCCAAACGTGCTGTATTGCATGAACAATGAAACGTCAACTCCTCCGCGGTGGGGCCAATACTGGATGAAGTTCATAACGGAAAGAGCCGCGATCAGAGGTCTCGAGGTCTATGTGACTGATATGTTCGATGACGCGTGGAACCCAAAAAAGTCCATCAAGTTGCGCCAAGCACTCGATAATCCGCAGATATATGCTTTCCTCGATATTTCCCAGGTCAATAGCAGGACTTTTAATGAAGCCCATTGGGAGAACGTTCAGTGGATCGTTGGCCAGGCGAGCAAACATCCCCGGCCTTTAAATAACACCAAGATTTACTCTGCCGGCAGCACGAGCTGGGGTTCAGGAACCCCCAAGGATGGAATCGAGCGGTTCTGGAGAAATCTTATCGCCGGGGCCGCCTCTTGCCGTTTCCACCGTCCTGGCGGTGGGATTGGCTTGAATGATACGGCGAAGGCTTGCATCAGTGCCGCTCGGAAGGTTGAGACGCTTGTCAAATTCTGGGATGTCGAACCCAACATGAACATCCTGAGCAATCGAAATGATGATGAAGCATACCTGGCTGCCAAGCCCGGCAAGCACTACGTGCTTTATTTCACAGACGGCGGGGCGATTGGTTTGAATCTCAGGGGACACCGCGCGGCTTTTCAACTGAAGTGGGTCGATATCGGCTCGGGCGCCTGGGGGCAGGGAGCTCAACTCGCAGGAGATCGTGTCGTTACCGTAAGTGCACCGGGGAAAGGACCGTGGGTTGCCGCCATTACACGCGTTGAAGCCAGGATCACTCGAAATTGAACATACGGTTCTTCTCCGGTTTGTCCGAGAAGCCGTCGGACCGTGCCGGAAATCTCAAAGACGGGAGATAAGGCGCGCATAGTCTCGGAAAGCTCAAAAACGAAAGATAGCGTGCGGACCTTCCAGGATCGCTTACAACCGAAGAGATGCGCCGGGAAGGAGGCGATCACGAAATCAGTTGCGTCAAGAGAATGAGCTGTGCGGAATTACGAGCGATAGCAGTGCCCCGGAGACAACAACTCAGCGAGAGCAGAGGCACCGGATAAAGGATGAAAGTGCACTCGTATGACGGGTATGGTTACACTATGAAGCAGGGATTGAATTCATGAAACGTCGAGAGTTCATAAAGGACACAGCCTTCGCACTCGCGGGTGCGGTAATAGTGGAGCCACATCATGCTGGCGCGAAGGGTTCCAAATATCGGGTTGCGGTGATCGGCAGGACAGGCAAGGGAAACTACGGTCATGGGCTGGACGTGGTCTGGAACGACATTGACCAAGCTGAGGTAGTGGCTGTGGCGGATGAAGATCCTAAGGGCCGTGCAGCAGCCGCTAAAAGGCTCGAGGCTCCCAGAGCCTACGCCGATTACCGTCGGATGTTGGAGAAGGAACACCCGCAAATCGTAAGTGTGGCGCCGCGTTGGCTGGATTGCCATCGTGGTATGGTACTGGCCTGCGCGGAGTTCGGCTGTCACATTTTCCTTGAAAAGCCCATGTGCCAGAGCCTTGAGCAGGCAGACGAGATGGTCGCTGCTCTTGAAAAACGTAGTCTGAAACTGGCGATTGCTCATCAGACCCGGTACAGTCCAGCGTTGCGACATGTACAGGAAGTCATCGCACGGGGTAGACTTGGGGACATGCTTGAGTTGCGGGGCCGGGGCAAGGAGGACCGTCGCGGAGGCGGGGAGGACCTGATGGTACTCGGAACCCATATCATAGATCTGATGCGGTACTTCGCTGGTGATCCACAATGGTGTTTCGCGCGCGTGAGAGACGGTGGCAAGCCAGTCACTAAAAACGAAGTCCGCGACGGAGCCGAAGGCATTGGCCAACTCGCAGGCGATGAGATCCATGCTACGTATCGGTTCGAGGGAACAACGATGGGCTATTTCTCGACACACCGCGCCAAGCATGGAGCATCAAAACGCTTCGGCCTTCACATTTACGGAACAAAGGGGATTCTCACCATGACGACCGGCGCTGTGCCCGATATCTGGTTTGTGGAAGATGCCTCCTGGCAACCTGGACGGAGCAAAGCCCGATGGAAACAGATCTCCAGCGGCGGCATTGACAGGCCGGAGACCCTTAGTGACTCTAACCACCGTTTTGGCAATCGTCTGGTCGCGCTCGACCTCATACGCGCTATTGAGAAAGATACGCAGCCGAAATGCAGCATGTACGACGGGCGAGCGGCTCTCGAGATGATATTGGCCGTATACGAGTCACACCGGCAAAACTCGCCAGTCGCACTGCCATTGAAGAATCGCACGCACCCGTTGAGCTTACTGTGAGTCGTTCTCCCGAATCGCGAGGTGTGAATGCGTTGGTATCATAGCTACAGTGGCATAGTCACGGGACCCGCCATTATGCGGCGCGTGAATTCGAAAAGCGGGGGGCAGTTGATCGAAGGTAAGGGTCAGCAGGGCAGGTTACGCGGTTATGGTAGAGCATAGTGGAAAAAAGAGCTTTGCCGCGTCGATAATCATCGACATGAGCGTCTGTTACGAACGTATGAGGTGTTACGGATCCGTGGATCCTGTTTTTGCTCGTTAGAGGACGCGCCTTATCGTCCGGGAATTCTTCTCACTTTATGTTGCATATTCATTGTGCGCTCCCTGGTAACCCACTGTGATCGAGTCAATTGTGAAATTTGGGTTTGCGCAGAACGGAGTTTTGTGGGTTTCGCCTTTAGAAGGCTTTTTCTCTGGGTCAAAAACAGCTGGACTCACTCTGAACGCGATGAATGGTAGTGATTCTCCTCAAACAAAAACGGATGGGACAACATCGTCCAAACGCGGTGTCCGATCCGCTTTCTTTGCCATTCGTTTTCATCGCTGGTCACCTCTGCAGGAAGACCCGAAAAACTTACTCTCGCGTCCGTCCTCGTCGCAGAGTCATTGCCTATATCGGAGACGGTGAATAGTCGCGCTGAAGGAGTTCGTTGGGCCGGGGAAGCGATACCGCCCGCTCTGTGTTTTGTCGGCGACACCAAGCGGGTGTCATTCCGACCCGAGGGTTAATTTGACTCCTCTGCGCCGGTTTCATCCGAGGAGCCTTTTCCGGGGGA
>JABMQX010000490.1 GCA_013203085.1 bacterium
ATTGTGGTCGGGCTTGAGCGATGAGCTAATGACGATGCTGAAATGAGGAAAAACCATGAGTTGCTCAAGGAAGATAAATGACGACGAAACGAGGACAGGAAAAAGGTCCAGCCCAGGCTGGTGGGTCGCCAATGTGGCAGTGGCGATAATACTGCTTTGCACGGCATGCGGTGCCTGGGCGGTAGGGAGAACAAGGATCGTCCTGAGCGACAACTGGTACATTAAGCAACTTGACACAGACAAACCAGACGTGGCCGCACTCAAACGAGAAGCGGCCTCACCAGACGACACATGGCTTCCAGCCCGAATGCCTGCACAGGTCCACGACGTGCTGCTGCAGCATGGAAGGATCCCTGATCCGCGTGTAAGTCGGAACGCTGCCAAGAGTGCGTGGGTGGGGCAGAAGGATTGGGCCTACGCCTGCACCTTTGCCAGCCCCGCGAAAAAAGAGGGGCCGGTGTTTCTGCGTTTCGAGGGGCTGGATACGCTTGGCAATGCGTACTTGAACGGCGTGCTCATCGGCCGGTTCAACAACATGTACCGCCAGTACAGCCTGGATGTCCGCGACAAGCTTTCGCCGCCCGGTCGAGACAATGTGCTCCTGATCGTTTTCTCCTCGCCGCTTCGCTTTGTGGATCAGGTCAAACGCCCGCCACATCATAAGGGAGTCAGCAAGCACAAATACCTGAGGAAATCGCACAGTGACTTCAGCTCGTATCTCGGTGCCCGGCCGCATTCCGTAAAGGTGGGTGTCTATCGCGACGTTTTGCTCGACATGCCCGGACGTTCGTGGATCGAAGATGTTTGTGTACGATCGGAGCTTTCGCCGGATTTCAAACGTGCGGTAGTGCGGTTCAGCGTCGAAGTCTCCGGTGCTGAGTCTTCGCTTGTTTGGACTCTGAGTGATCCGCAGGGCAAAGAGAACGCCAGGGGGACGGAACAACAATCGGGCGACGGATTTGATGTCCAGGTCAACGTGGGCGATCCAGAACTCTGGTGGCCGTGGACTCACGGCAAGCCACATCTATACGGCCTCGACGTTGCACTGATCCATGCGGGGCGACAGTTGGATAATCGCACGGTGCATTTCGGCATACGCGACATACAGCCGGTACTCAGCGATCCGGGGACAGGCGAGAAGCGATTCCGTTTCGATATCAACGGCCAGCCGATCTTTCTGCGGGGCGCATGCTGGGCGCCGGTGGAAGGGATGACGCATTGTTGGTATCATGAGCGCGCGATGAAACTGCTTGATCTGGCGCGTCTGGGACGCATGAACGTGCTGCGGATTTGGGGTGAAGGACACATTCCGCCTCAGGAGTTCTACGACGAGTGCGACCGCAGAGGCATTCTCATCTGGCAGGACTTCATGTTTGGCTACGGCATGCACCCCAGCGGCGAGAGGGCGTTCGATGACAACTGCCGGCTTGAAATCGAGGGCATGATCCGGCGCCTGCGCAACCACCCATGCATCCTGCTATGGGCGGGAGGTAACGAGAATCACATGGGCTGGGACTTTGCCTTCAGCACCAAGCCGACTATCGGGAGTGAACTGTTCGACAAGATCATGCCGGAGGCGTGCGCTCGTCTGGACCCGACACGACTCTTCCATCTCAGCTCCCCGTACGGAGGGCCTGTGCCGAATTGGCCTCTGGAGGGTGACTGGCACGACTACACCACGCTAAAGTTCTGTCCAGAGGCATCCGTGCCGCTGTTCGCCTCGGAGGTCGGCCGCGCAAGTGCTCCCTCGCTGTCGAGCATGCGGCGGTTCTTGAGCGATGAGGAACTCTGGCCGGAGGGGTCCGATCCGGCGATACGCGTGCCAGGAAAGGCTGCTTGGCCATCCATGTGGCAATACCGTTCCGTAGGAGGCTCGTGGGACAAAATCGGTGCTGTCGAACAGTATTGTGATCCGGCATCAGCGGAAGACCTGATCCGTGTGCTTGGCATCGCCCATGGCGAGTACCTGCGGCAACGTGTGGAACGGCAGCGGCGTGGGGTGCCTGAGGGTGCTCCCTCGGGAAGCCGACGATGCTGGGGCAACATGGTTTGGCGACTCAACGACTCTTGGCCCATAGTCTATTGGAGCGTCATTGACTACTACCTCGAACCGAAGATTCCGTTCTATTTCCTTCGCCGAGCGTATGATCCGGTTCTGGTAAGCTTCGAGCGTACGCCCGACTGGATCGCCGTTTGGGTTGTGAATGACTCTCCGGAGTCCGTGGCAGGCAGGTTGACCGTCGCGCGGCGGCGGTTCGACGGAAGATCAATGGGCGAACTGAGCTGCGAAGTTGAGCTCAAACCGGCCGAGGCCAAACGATGCCTTGTGACGACCGACCTGGGTCCGATCTACCTCCGCAACGAGTTCCTGCACGCTAAGTTTCTCGACAAGGAGGTGACCTACCTATTGATTGGCGAGCGCTACCTGCATCTGCCACATGCTCGACTCAGGGCCCGCTTGGTCGGCGACAAGGTCGAGATCAGCACGGACGTGTTTGCCAGACAGGTCACCCTTGAGGTGAATGGAGTTACGGGGGCTGTGTTCGAGGACAACCACTTTGACATGCCGCCGGGGCAAAAGCGCACGATCGCAGTCGTCCACGCCGCTGGCGGCCGGCAGATCATTGTCAAAGCGCTCAACGCTGATCGAATCTGTTTGGACAAGGGCAATACACAGACTACTTTCTCAACGAAAGGGCCGGCATTATGACACAACAACGCATGGTAAATCGCAGAGAATTCGTGAAGGGTGCGGGCACAACGATTGTCGGTGCCGCGGCATTGTCCGCCATGCCGCGGTCTGTTCGGGCCCAGAGACCCTCGCCGGTCCGTAAGCGCCGGGCGATCATTCCGTACAAGCCGGACGTCTTGGTTGTCGGTGGCGGACCAGCCGGGATAGGGGCGGCTCTGGGGGCGGCCAGCAAGGGTGCTGAAACGTTGCTGATTGAAAACCACGGCTTCTTTGGCGGTGTGGCATCATGGTGCCTCGGCATGCCCATCAACCAGATGCGCCCTGGCAGTAAGCCACGGTCAAAGGTGCACGAACTGATCATTGAGAAGCTTTTGGCCTATGGAGACCAGGCAGTCAGGATCGGCGATCATCAGCTTTGGTGCAACGTGGACTATCTCAAGGTGGCTGTGCTCGACGCTCTTGACGAAGTCGGATGCAAGTACCTTGTCCACACCCAAGCAGTTGACGCGGTTGTGGAAGGAAAGCGCGTCGTTGGTGTAGTCGTGGCAACGAAGCGAGGGCTGACTACCATCCGGGCCAAGGCCGTAGTCGACTGCACGGGGGATGGCGACGTGGCGTTCTTCTCAGGTGCCGAGACCATGAAGGAGGTGGGATCGCTTTCGCCCATTACACTGTGCCTCGGTGTCGCCAATGTAGACAGAGCGCAAGTCCGCAAAGTGAACATAGGAGACATGGCCCGAAAAGCACGCAAGAAATACCCGTTGATTCCTCCAGGCTGGGGGTTGGGGAGGATCTCAAACGGCCATAGCTTTTACATCAACCACGCGGGGACGAGGGATCTCGGGCAATTCGACGCAACCGACCCAGTCGAGCGCACGAAGGCCGAGTGCCTCAGTCGGCGACAGGTATTGCAGATGGTCCAGGCCATGCGTGAGTTCGGTGGGGAAGAGCTGAAGGACATCGAGCTAATCGGGACGGGCACTCAAATAGGCGTTCGTGAGACGCGCCGTGTGAAAGGCCCTTATGTTCTGACCGAAAAGGATGCGATCACCGGCCGCAAGTTCGATGACGTGATCGCGTGGCGAAGCGGTTTTCTTGATATTGGCTTCGTTCGACTCTCTAAGATGAACATCCACGACGTACCATACCGCTCGATCCTGCCGGAGAGAATTGACGGCCTTTTAGTTGCGGGGCGCTGCATTTCGGCCACACATGTCGCGGCTTCGGCCGGCAAAAGCATGGGCAATTGCGTCGCCACTGGGCATGCGGCTGGGCTGGCCGCAGCTATGTCGGCCAAGAAGAACTGTTTGCCTCGGGAGTTGAACATCTCCGATCTGCAAGACGCTCTCCGGTCCGACGGCGTGGATTTAGCTCGCGGGGGCGAAAGCCAAGACTACCTTACAAACCGAGGGTAGGAACGCGACAAGGACGACTTCCCCAAGCCGTGATTCCGATAGCGCGGTGCCCTCCGGAAGAGCATTACCGGCTATGCCGCAGGGATCTATTAGGGACTTCACAGGATTCGAGGTTACCACTGCACTCTCAACCAACTCGTCAAGCAGTTTCCTAACTGCCCTGCGAAATCATGTTCGCCGGTATCTTTCAGCGCTGTGTTCTGTCGGCGAGCGTTGACACTGAATACCTCCTGAATTTTGTTTTTGACGTTTCGGCTCGATAATATGCGCGGCGTGAACGATTGCCGCAGAAGAAGGTGCCGCTCGTAAGCCGGAAGCGCTGGCCAAGGAAGCCTGAGAGGTCAGATTCGGCAGATATGATGCGCACATTTTCGAAAAGGCCAAGAACGCTACTATACGTGGTCTGAAAAGCGTTTCTCGCGCTCTTGCTTCCAAACGCGGCGACTCTCCCGGATAGCCCAGTGACGCATTTCACGCGGGGGATAATTGCGGATCCAGCTCGTCTCTCATGGAGCCCACAACTGGGTCGTGGCTACCCTTCTGAAGCGCACGCAGAACCGGAAAAGCGGCTTCAGCCGAGAGAAGCAATCCCAGATTCTGAGTTTTAACCTGGACCAGTTTTTGGAGGCGGGGGCACTCTTGTAGCCCGACGGAATTCGGCCTGCTTCAGGTTACCCGCTCCGCACCTTTGAACAAATCCTGGAAATCGAGAATTCCCGTGCCCGGTCCCCTTGGAACTGTCAGAGCGCCATTCCTGATCTCAAGGGGCGGGTTGAACCAGTTGCCGTATTTGTCGATACCTCTCTTGTATTCCTGGTAAAGGCCAATGTCGGCAGTACAAGATGCGAAATGCAGCATGTAGATGAATCCAAAGCCACCGGAAATGTGGACCGTCGTCGGCATCCCAGCGACGGCCGCCATGCGCGCTACCCGGGTGCTGCGAATGAACCCACCATAATACTGGAGATCCGGTTGGACGATATCCACGCCACGATGATAGATCATCCAGCGGAACCGGCGCTGACTGTACTCCTGTTCACCACCAGCAATAGGTATGGTCAGGGCATCGGCCACACGTTTCGTGTCTTCCAGATGATCGAAAGGGCAGGGCTCCTCGAAGTAAACTGCATTGATGTCTTCCAACATCTTCCCGACCTCGATGGCTTTTGGCGGATCATAGGAACTGTTGGAATCGGCGTGGATGGCAATATCGTCGCCCAGTCTTTTGCGGGCCAGCGGAATCAGCTTTTCCGTCCGCCCTGGCCTGGCATCTGCGTTCTTGCTCATGCGGCCGCCCACCCTGAACTTGACGGCTTTGGCGCCTGTTTCCTCTATCAGCCTCGCCAGATACCTCACTTCCTCTTCCGGCGTGGTATCGCGCCGGCCGCTGGCCATATAGAAGGGAACTTCCCGCCGGATCACGCCACCGAGCAGTTGTCCGATGGACTTGCCGGCCATTCTTCCCATCATGTCCAAGACAGCAAATTCCACCCAGGCCAGAGGACACCATAGCGCCAGTCCTTGTAACTTGTAGTTGCTTTGATAACGGTACAATCCGAACAGGTGTGATTCGAGGTCACGGGCATCTTTCCCAATGAAGTACGGAATGACTCGCTGATTCAGTATGGGATACAGGTAACGCGCTCTATCATTGGTGACGGCGATGCCTTCTGCGCCATCCTTGGACCTAACTCGCACAAAGTACTCCCGCCCTTTCCGCAGTAAATCAATAGACTCAATCACTACGGGCGAACTGATGCCATCCAGCTTGAGCACGGGTGCGGTGGCGGCTCTGTTCAGTTCTTCCAATGAAACCTGTAGACCGTCTTTCTCGGCCGTGGATTTACTCGGAATTGATCGGGAGCTCTGTAGGATCGGCAGCGTGCCCGCGGCGGTTGTTAACCCGAGAAACTGACGACGGCTCAATCGCATCTTGAGGCTCCTTTCTGTTTTTTTATTGCCACTGCGAAGCTCTGCACGGCCTTGGGTTGATTCTGTGGATTCAGAAGTTGATCGAGCTGATCCGTGTCAAGGTCAGTTGGCGTCGAGTGCCAGGACTATTGACGAGATGCCAGCAAGTGTACTGCTCGGCATAGACATCGCTCGCCGACATGCCATCCACTGGCACAATGACCCTTAGTCCCCTTTGGGCGGCGCCTGTCGCTGTATTCAGTACAGCCCCGTGAGCTGAAGTGCCCACGAGGATTACAGTCTTGATTCCCTTCGCTGTCAGAATGTTCTCCAGGTCAGTCCTGAAGAACTTGTCCACTCCGGACTTGACTATCGGGTCTCCTGGAAGGGGAGCCACTTCCTTCCTTATGTCTGCCTTGCTGGCGCTCCGTGTGAGGCTGTAGATCACGGGCATCTTCCTTTTTCTGGCCGCCGCCAATAATGTTTGGATTCTGGGGAGACTTGCCACGCAGCGAGGTCTCCTCTCCGGGTTGCAGTTCCCGTATTGAATATCCAAGATCAGGAGGGCTGTTACCTTGGGATCCACCGTCACCGGCTTCAGCTCGGGCGGCGGCGGGACCTTTACCGTGCCCCATTCCTCCACGATAGTATCCTCTGCCGCTGCAGAGGCTGGCGAAGCAATGGAAGCGCAGAGTAGTATGATCCCTGTAACCAACGCAGACCCTATCTCAAAAGACATCAAGGTTCTGCTCTCCGATATTCTTCGGTATGTCGGACTCATTTTGACCCTCCAGCATACAACGTGATCGGTTAACCACACGCATCTTTTCGCTGTAATACCCTTCATCTAAGCCTATCGGAGTTGCTCCGCGACGTATTAGGAGCCCATTCCCTGCGTTTTCCACGCAAGAATGGCGCGCCGAAGACAGTCCGTCAAGCCTGTTTGCTGTTCCTCAAAGCCGATCCTGTGTCCCTCTTGCAGGGAAGACTCGCCCCAATCTCAGAAGTTCTTGTCAGGGTTTCGAGCCCACTTCCGCACGATAACATGCGCACAAAAGAGGACCCTGCGTTTTCGCCAGAGTACGGCGCGTGAAATTCGGAATGAGCAGAACGCAAGCCTAACCTGCCTTGCGCCTTAGGGTAATGGCCGTGAGGATTGTTGCGTAAGGGCAACGTGCGTTTAAGCCCATTAGATGCATGGGGCTGAGCTCTGCACGGTCGGTATACCCCTTGACGGTGACATCGTGGTAAGCGTACTCCATAGGCACGGAATAGTCATTGTCATCGAAACGGACCAATAGCTCACTATTGACCCGCCCGGGTTGGATCCGACAGGCATCAAACGGCTTGAAGGGAAGGGGAAAGAAGGACAACTGCTCTTGAAGAAGCAATGACTCCTTGCTCTCCGTTTGCCCCCGGAGTTTGCGATGCATATCCTCCCGACACCTCTGCAGCAAATGGGCATTCAGCTCGTCAAAATCCCGAACCTGGGGAACCGGAACCAGAAAGTTCTGACGCGTGTACTTGATCAGTCCTTCCACCACCCCCTTCTCATTGGCTCGGCGGACCAGGCAGAAGTGATACCGAAACAGGTAGTGGCTGACCAACTGTAAGAACCCCTGGGTCAGTTCCCGCCGGCGGGGACCAACGATCTTCGAGGTCGTGATTCTGCTGTTGTCATAGGTGATGCGCCGGGGGACCCCGCCGAAGAACTGAAACGCCTGAACATGCCCATCCCAGAACGTCTCGGTGCACTCGCGATCATAGGCTTTGACAAAGAACCCATCCGAATACGGCAGGGCCATGACGAAGAAACAGATCTTTCGTAGCACCCCCTTCATTTTCACCAGGGCATGCCCGAAATCCACCTGGGCCTCTCCAGGCGGATGTTTCAACGGCATATAGACCTCCCTGCTGGTCCGCCTCAGTTCCCGAACGGCATCCTTGACAATGGTATAGCCCCCCGTGAACCCCTCCTCTCGCAGAATCTGCAAAATCCTCTTGGCGGTGTGCCGCTGTTTCTTGGGGGCGTGTTTGTCCTGCTCCAAGATCTGTCGGATCCTGTCCAGATACGGCCCGATCTTGGGCTTGTGAGGTGGCTTGCTCCGGCGATACCCCGGGGGACGAGAATACTGCAGAATCTTCTCCAGCGTCATCCAGTGCATCCCCGTCTCACGCAAGATCTGTCGTTTGCCGACCCCTTCTCGTAATACCCTTTGTCGAATCTGAAGCCATTGTTCCATATCGTTGTACACTTCCTTTCCTTTCTGCTGAAAATGCTTTTCCTGCCGCGGCTCCCACAGCCGCTAAAAACAACGCATTCTCGTAGAAATCTTCCGGAAGTGCCGCAGTGTTACTCCGCCCCATCACCCGCCACAGTTTCCTACCGCCCTTCATACCCTTTCTCTCTTTGTTCGGTTTTGTCCTGCCGTGCATGTCTGCTTTCCTATCAAGCATCCTCGTATGAAGAACCTTCTTTTTCCATCGGTTCCTATGGTACGATTAGAGCTTAACAACGATCCGCTTGAAGTTGGTGTAAGGTTAGAGTTAAGCTCTTGTGTGAACCTCTTAGCCGGAATGCTATTCTAAGCCAAAAATGCAAAAACAATGAACTTCATACCATCTGTCCATACGGTTTCGATAATCGCGGTTCTTCATAGTTAGACAGAATACGGAAGTAGGCACAGCTTCGGCATTAAGCAAAATGGACCGGAATAGGAGAAGAAACGATGAAGAGCAGTCGCCGTGATTTTCTTAAGTCTCTTGCTGCACTGGGAGTAGCGTCCACTCAGGCAGTGAAGTTGGAGAAAGCCTTCGGGGCTGAAAAAGATGTTCTCACGATCGGTAGAGCTGACGCAAATGAGCGTCTGTCAGCACTACGTGCAAAGACCGGGCTGAGAATTCGGAGTATCGAATCCTTCACGCGAGGTTCCAACCTAAGCTTTGTTCGCATTCGTACCGACGATGGATCGGAGGGGGTCGGCCAGATGTCTACGTACGATGCCGACATCTCAGCGATGATTCTGCACCGAAAGATCGCTCGGCATGCGCTCGGCGAGGACCCCGCCGACCTCGATTCCATCGTGGACCGGTGTATTGAGGCGAATTACAAGTATCCATGGTCCTACGTCTGCCGGGCCCTGTCCGGCCTGGACACCGCAATATGGGACCTTCTCGGCAAGCGTGTAAACAAGAGTGTGTGTGAGCTGCTGGGCGGCAAGCTCCGGCCCATCCCCGCATACGGCTCCAGCATGAGGCGAGACATCAAGCCCGCCGACGAGGCCGAACGGCTGGTTCGTCTCAGGGACAGCAAGGGATTCCGTGCGTTCAAGGTCCGCGTTGGGAAAGTATGTGGACACGACCAGGATCAGTGGCCTGGGCGAACCGAGGCACTGATCCCGGCCATCCGTAAGGCTGTTGGAGATGATGTCTCGCTGCTCGTGGACGGGAACAGTTGCTATACTTCGCACAAAGCGATTGAGGTCGGCAAGATGCTGGAAGACTACAACTATTGCCATTTCGAGGAACCGTGCCCCTACTGGGAGTTGGAATGGACGGCCAAAGTAACGGCAGCCTTGAAAGTCCCGGTGGCCGGAGGCGAGCAGGACAACGAATTGGCTCAGTGGCGGCGGATGATCCGCATGCATGCTGTAGACATTGTCCAACCCGACATTCTCTATGTGGGCGGATTGACTCGGGCTCTGCGTGTTGCCGCGGCAGCCGGCCGAGCTAACCTGCCCTGTGTGCCCCATTCAGCCAACCTGGCGATGGTTACCGTCTTCACGGTGCATATGCTTGGGGCGATACCCAACGCTGGGCCGTACGTCGAATTCTCCATCGAGCCGACCGGATG
>JABMQX010000491.1 GCA_013203085.1 bacterium
CTGGACCGGAGGCGGCGAAGGGAACATCGCTGAAAACCCATGCTTCGTTGACCCGGAAAAGAGCGATTACAGACTTTTCCACTTGTCTCCTTGCATTGACACGGGTGAAAACTATTCCCTGGCGTACTTCGCTATGGACGTCAGGGGCATGCACAGAATCATGTACGGCGGAAAGAGCCTTACCGTGGACATGGGAGCTTACGAATACTATGTAAATGACATCGAGGTGGATGCGAATAGCGACATCACTATCACATGGAGCAGCCTTACCGGCAAGACATACGCAGTCTATTTCTCAAGCGACACGATGGACTGGCAACTCGCCGCCGACACCGTTCCCTCCGCCGGCGACACCGTCACAACCTGGCTCGACCCCACAGCCCCGCTCTTCTCTCCGGGGCTTAGGAAAAGATACTACAGAGTCAGGGAGAATGAATAAGGGAGAAACGAAGGGGGAGAAAAATGGGCAGGACTCTCTGCTTGGCAAGCACGCTGCTCATGGTCTGCGTTCTTCAAAGTGCAGCCACGACAACCTGGCATGTGGACGGCTCGGTATCGGGGTCGGGCGATGGAAAATCATGGGAAACCGCCTTCCAGAAGGTTCAGGAAGGCATAAACGCCGCTTCCCACGCCGACACCGTCATCGTCCGCCCGGGAACGTACGTCGAGAACATTCACTTCGACGGTAAGAACATCACGCTCACCAGCACCGATCCGCTCGACCCCACCGTCGTCGAAAGCACCGTCATTGACGGCGACCAAGCCGGCTCCGTCGTCACCTTCTCGGGCGAGGAGGATGAGTCGTGCGTCCTCTCCGGCTTCACCATCACGAACGGCAGCGAGCAGACTGGCGGGGGAATTCGCGGGGGGAAGCACGACAAACACACACACGCCAGCATCAGAAACAATGCCATCACTGACAACCGCGCTAACTACGCTGGCGGAGGCTTAGCCTATTGCGACGGCCTCATCGAACACAACGACATCAATGCCAATCTGGCTGAGGGCCTATCCGCCGGAGGCGGAGGCCTGGCCTATTGTGACGGCACCATCCTGAGCAACAGCATTTCCGGGAACATTGCGAGGAACGTCGACCCGGATCGTGCTTCCGGGGTGGGCGGAGGATTGTGCGACTGCAACGGGAGAATTCTCAGCAATACCGTCGTGGGCAACTGGTCGGACGCTTCCGGCGGCGGATTCGCATACTGCGGCGGTGTGATCCAGAACAACCTCATGAGCGGCAACTCGGCCGGGCGGAACGGCGGAGGGCTGTACAATTGCGTCGCTATCATCCAAAACTGCACAATCACCGCCAACTCCGCTCGACTGGGCGCTGGATTGTGCGGTCACAGGGGGATAATCCGGAATTGCATTATTTGGGGCAATTCAGCATCCGAGGGCCGCCAGATCGATTCGTCAACCGCACCAACATACTCCTGCGTCCAGGGCGGAGGTGCACCCACCAACATTTTCGAGGACCCCCTGTTCGTTGATTCTGCTGCGGGAGACTACCACCTGCAACCTGCATCGCCCTGCATAGACGCTGGCGTGAACTACTACTGGTTCGTTTGGCCCCAGTGGGACCTTGATGGTAATTCCCGCCTCGCTGGGGAACGGGTGGATATAGGATGCTACGAGTACGGCGCTTTTCCTGACTCAGACGGCGACCTGATCTCCGACCCGGATGAATCTTCTGCCGGAAGCGACCCGGAGCAGGAAGACACAGACCGCGACGGTCTCCGGGATGGTCTGGAACTGCTGCGAGGAAGCGACCCACTCACTGCTACGCCGTCGGGAACCGTCCATGTTCCTTCGGAGATTCACACGATCCAAAAAGCCCTATGCCTTGCTCTCGACGGGGATGAGATTCTCGTTTCGCCCGGAACCTACCGTGGAAATCTTCGCTTCTGCGGGTCAGAGGTGACCTTGCGGAGCGCTCGGCCGAACAACCTCGAAACAGTCGCTTCCACGGTGATTGAGGGTGGCGGTGCTGGGCCTGCCGTCGCGTTCATGGGTAGTGAGGGCCGTGCGTGCGTCCTCTCCGGCCTTACGATCCGGGGCGTGTCTGGCTGCTGGGGTGCCGGAATTCACGGCGGGATTTTGAGCTGCCGCACGCACGCCACCATTCAGAATAATGTGATCACGGGCACTCTTGGCGGCGCCACAGTATTTCTGTGCGACGGAATTATTGAGAACAACACGGTCAGCGAGAATGGCGGTCCCGGATTGGCTAGCTGCAATGGCACAATCCAGAACAACACGATCTCCAAGAACAATGGCGGCGGTCTGGTCAATTGCAACGGCCTGATTCGAAACAACATCATCACTCGGAATTGGACTTCCCAGGACGGGGGCGGCCTGTACCACTGCGACGGCATCATCCAGTACAACATCATCACCTATAACTGCGCTAAGGGCGAACTGTCGTCAGGCGGTGGCCTTGCCGACTGCGACGGTACTATTCAAAACAACACGATCTCCGGCAATTCTGCGCCTGGCGGCGGCGGCTTGAGCAGATGCCCCGGCATCATTCGCAACAACAAGATAACGGGGAACTCCGCCTCGGTGGGAGGCGGGCTGTTTCTCTGCTGGATGCCCGGTTCGCATGGCGTGGTTCTGAATAATACCATTTGCGGGAACAGCGCCAAGTACGTGGGAGGAGGTGTCTATGACTTAACAACCCCGATTCGGAACTGCATCATATGGGGAAACACCGCCCCGGAGGGTGCCCAGCTTTTCGAATGTGACAGCCCCACGTATTCTTGCATCCAGGGCTGGACCGGAGGCGGCGAAGGGAACATCGCTGAAGTTCCGCGATTCGCTGACGCGGAGAATGGCGATTTCAGGCTTTCACCATCCTCCCCCTGCATTGATGCAGGGGACAACAGCGCCGCCGATCTTCCCGATACGGACATTGTCGGGATGCACAGGATTATGTTCGGAGGGAAGAGCCTCACCGTGGACATGGGAGCCTACGAATATTACATAAACGAGATAGAGCTTGACGCCGAAAGCAATATCACCATGACCTGGAGCAGCCTCGCGGGCAAGACATACGCAGTCTATTTCTCAAGCGACACGATGGACTGGCAACTCGCCGCCGACACCGTTCCCTCCGCCGGCGACACCGTCACAACCTGGCTCGACCCCACAGCCCCTCTCCTGAGTTCTGAGTTGCAAAGGAGATATTACAGAATCAAGGAGAATGAATAGTGGTTGGCGACTGTCCTGATTTCAGTCTGACCTTCCTTGGTCATCAAACGGTATGCTCGCCGCGGCTGGGCCTCTCCTCCGCTCAAGAAAGACATCGTGCATGAAAACATCCCGCAACGTTCGTCTCTTCGGCTGGGTGAGTTTGCTGACGGACGTGTCCAGCCGGATGATC
>JABMQX010000492.1 GCA_013203085.1 bacterium
ATAAGATCGGGATTCAGCGCCGCTATCTGGGCTTCATAGAGGGGCAGTGCTTTCATAGTGTTCTCAAGCCCGTACTTTTCCGTGTGTTCCTTCCACCAGACATCAGACACCCAGCGCACAAGGTCGCCGGCCTTCGTGCCGATCTGATGACCGATTTCATGCCAGGAGCCCTCCAATACCCCCAGGAAGCGGGCTCGTGGCTCAAACGGAGGATGTCCTGGCGACACCTCGTAGTGCTTCGCACAAGGATTGCCGACCGACCCCTTCCGATATTCGTGGCCGCTTGGGAGTTTCACCGTTGGCGTTGCTTGGGACCGCACAGCGGACCCTGTCTTCTTCAGTTCTCCCGCCGAGAGGGCTTGTAGACCGTTCGCGAACAGCCCATAACAGAAAATGAGAAGTAGTGCTTTCTGGACAACGCTTGACTTTGGATCACTGTCATAGCCCATTGTCATCTCCTGTCTCCAATTTGCCGCCGGACGCCTTGGATGAGCAGGAACCAACGGATCTGTTGGCACGGAGTTAACCCACTGCTTCGGGCGGCCGGCACGGTTCGTTCAACCTGACACGTCTGTCTCCGAGACTGCTTTGGATCGATTCCCTGCAACTGGTCTTTTGTTACTCTTTGGAAATCGGAAGTCAAGCCTTTTCGCACACCGCCGGTTTCCAGCAAGCGTTTGCAGGCCAGGCCATTGGCTATTTGCTCCTGTCGCGCCGCTTAAAAGCGTTTCCGGCCTTTCGTTCAGAGTGCGCACGTACAGTTGACAAAGCGCCCGATCGTTGACTAAAGCTTCCTTATCGTGCGGTTCTGGGAAAGATGCGGATTCATGCCGCGATGGAGAAATATCTTGCTTTCGAGCGAGCTTAGTGGTAAGCAATGACCCAGTGGATCAGTAGGTGTAGGTGACCGTCAACGGTTTTTCCACGGGGTCGATCATGAAAACGGCCGGATTTCTTCTCGCCTTTTTATGCTCTTCAATCTCCTTTCTCATCTCTTTTCCGGTTGTTGCCACGACGAGGTACGTAGACGCTTCCGCGCCTTCGGGCGGAGACGGGAGTTCCTGGAAGAGAGCACTCCAGAGCATTCAGTCCGGAATTGACGAGGCGTCAGACGGGGACACTGTCGTAGTGGCGCGGGGGAGGTACCTGGAGTCAGTAGATTTCAAGGGGAAAGGAATTACCCTCACTTCAACGTCCCCGACCAACCCCGAGGTAGTGCGCGACACAATAATTGACGCCAAAGGCGCCGGTTCCGCAATCACCATTCAATCGGGTGGATGGGAGCAGACCGTCTTGCGGGGTTTCACTATCACCGGTGGACACACGCAGTTCGCTGACCCCTTTGAGAGGGGAGGTGGCGGGATCCACTGCGATGGGGTGTCTCCCACTATCGAGTATAATGTGATCATAGGAAATCTGGCGGGGGAATGCGGCGGCGGACTTTATTGCAGGGAATCAGGAGCCGTCGTCAGGCACAACACGTTCGAGGGAAATGACGCACAGATGGAAGGAGCCGCAATCTGGTGCGATAACTGCTGGGCGACAATTACGGATAACACAGTCGTCTGCAACGGCAGTAAGGGCATGACGCCCTCAGCCTTATACGTGGACGATTCCACCGGGACCATCTCTCGCAATATCATCAAAGATAATTTCGGGATGGGACTTGCCTGTTGGGAATCGGACACGGTGATAACGGACAATGTGATCACCGGCAACGGCGGCGGTGTTTCTTGCTTCCGAGGGTCGCCTACGATCCGGGGAAACATCATTGCGAAGAATTTCACGCTCAGAAGAGGTGCCGGCGGGGGGATTCGCTGCACCGGTTCAAGCGGTTCTCCCTTGGTAGGGAATAACACAATCGCTTACAACTACGCTCCTTTAGGAGCGGGCGGAATCTACTGCGAAGACTCCTCGCCCACAATCCTGAACTGCATTCTATGGGGGAACGGGGGCGACCTGATCGGCTGCACTGCGACGTATTCGTGCATCGAAGACGGTGATGAGGGAGAGGGGAATATTTCTTCGTACCCTCATTTTGTTGACCCGAAGGGCGACGATTTCCACCTGCTAACCTGGTCACCGTGCATTGATAAAGGCGATCCGGCAGAAGAACATTCGAACGAGCCGATGCCAAACGGCGGCCGGATTAACATGGGCGCCTACGGAAACACTCCCGAAGCTGCATCGGCATCCCCCGATACGGATGCAGATACCTTCCCCGATGACTGGGAACTGCTCCATTTCAAGAACCTGGATCAGGATGCCGCGGGCGACGCGGACAGCGATACCTTGAGCAATGCCGACGAGTTTCGTTACGGCACCGATCCGGCCAAGGGGGGAAAGCGTGTTGAGAACATTACGTCGGGGCTGGTTTATCCGTCAATCAACCCGGCCCTGTCCCAGGCAGCGGACGGTGATGAGATCGTTGTGGAACCGGGGCGGTACCTGGAGAACGTGGATTTTTTCGGGAAGGCTGTTACGCTTCGGTCCACGAACCCGACGGACGAAGCGATCGTAGCCGCCACGATCATTGACGGCAACGGAGCAGGTAGCGTCATCTGCTTCAAGAATGACGAGGGCGCCGACTCCGTGCTCAGAGGATTTACAGTGACTGGCGGCAAAATGGACCACGGCGGCGGAATCTACTGCAAAAGATCCTCTCCGACCATCACAGAGAACATTATCATGAACAACACAGCCATCCTCAATGGCGGTGCAATTCTCTGCGGTGGAGGATCGCCGACCATAACCGGCAATACCATCATCTTCAATAACGCGGGTGCGGGCGGAGGCATCAGTCTCGGTGAGGTTGCGGGAAGTGTGATTGGGAACGTCATCATCTCTAATTCTGCCGAGTCCGGCGGCGGCATCAGTATCGGGAACTGGGCTTCAACCACATTCACCAATAACGTCATCGCCCGCAATTCCGCCAGTACCGTGGGGGGCGCGTTCTACTGCTGGCATAAGGAGTTCGAAATCGTGAACTGCACGATTGTTGACAATCATGGGGGCCAGGGAGGGGGCGGTATATGGTGTCAAGTGGGGATGTCCCCGCCACTCGTTTCCAACTGCATCCTGTGGGGAAACGGAGAGGATATGAATGCTGGCAGGCCCAGGTATTCCTGCATCGAGCACGGCCCTGCGGGGGAAGGGAGCTTCTGCCACGTGCCTCGCTTCCTCGACCGTGAAGGGGGGAACTATCATCTTTCCGCTTGGTCTCCATGTATAGACGCCGGCGATCCTGCCTCACCCTTTGACGATGAGCCAGCTCCCAACGGAGGACGGGTGAATATGGGAGCATACGGCAATACGCCCGAAGCGGCGACGAGGTGGACCGATTCCGATTCGGACTTGCTTCCAGATGACTGGGAGGTTGCGACGTTTGGTGATAGCGGGCAAACCGGAGGGGGTGATTACGACGGGGACGGCATTCTCAACCTCGATGAGTTTCACTACGGTTGGGCCGCGAGCGTTGCCACGGAGGCTCCCGTTCAGAATGTGGCGCAAGGAACGTTCTTCGCAGAGATTCAGCCAGCGATCTGCGAGTCCGCGGACGGCGATGAAATCGTCCTTCAACCAGGAACATACAGAGAGACCATCAACTTCATGGGCCGCGCCATCGAGCTGAGGTCTTCTGGGTCGAACGGCGGTCCCGTCGAGGAAACAGTCGTCATAGACGCGGAGGGATCGGCGCCTGTCGTCACGTTCTGCAGTGGCGAATCCCCGAGCGCCATCCTGCGAGGACTCACCCTGACCGGCGGAAGAGCATCTCAGGGTGGCGGCGTTCGGTGCGTGAACGGATCCTCGCCCACCATCATTCGCTGCATCATTCGGGGAAATGAGGCAACCGAGCAAGGCGGGGGAGTGTTCTGTCACGGTTCATCTCCTCGATTCGAGAATTGCACGATCAAGGAAAATGCGGCTGTCTCCCGTCCAACGTGCGAGCTTCACTGGTCGCTGGGCGGGGGCTTTTTCCTGGAGAATTCGGAAGCCGTGTTAAGGAATTGTCTGATCGCCGACAACTCGGCCGTGTTTTGGGGACGGGGCATCCACTGCATAGGGGATGCTTGCCGACCCGAAATTGTCAACTGCACCATTGCTCAAAACACGACATCATGTGAGCTGAAGCATTTCCATGAG
>JABMQX010000043.1 GCA_013203085.1 bacterium
ACCCGGACCGCGCATCGGAGGGCCAGGTTGTTGCCCGATACGTGTGTCTTCGAGCTCCTTTTGGCGTTCAGCGATGATGCGTGACGAAGCCTTTCTCGCCAGATCGCCCCAGATCCTCAGGAACTCGATGATCGCGACCTCACCATTGCGGTCCGTGTCGAGTTTCCGGAACAGCTCTTTGGCGATTCTCCTGTCCTCGATCATCGAGTTCTGGACGAACTCCTCTTCCGTCACCTTCCGGTTGTCGTTTTCATCCATCTTTTGGAATATCTGTTTCGCCTCATCCGTGATGATCCTGTTCTGGACGTACTCCTCCTCCGTCAAGGTTCCGTCGGCATCCCTGTCCGAGGCCCCGAAGATGCCCGTTCTCATTTCCTTGGTCCCGTATCTCCCGTCCTCGATGTACTCTTGCTTTGTCAACTTCCCGTCACCGTTGGAGTCGAGTTGGTGGAAAAGCCGCTTGTAGCCCTGGATTTGCTGGGGTGATCCACCTGCCAAGCCCTTCGCACCCATCAGCTCAAGCATCTGCCGAGCAGCACGGACGCCCTCGCCGGTGCCACTCTGGCCGAAAGGTCGGACGCCAGAAACCACTCGTCCTCTCTCTTGGCGACTTTCAGGTTGCTCGTTCTTGGGAATGTCCGCGGCGAAGGCAAAGCCCGGCATGGCCGAGAACGTCGCGATCAAGATCAACAGCGACGGCAGCGTTCTCGACATCTCTTTACTCCTCGTGTATTTGTGTTGCAGTTGCCTCCGCGGCCGGCAGCAATCCGTTAGCCCCCATATCGCCGGAGATTTGAGCTTGACGGCAAATCTCCACGTGAATCGAAGGTGTTGGCCGAGATTAACGTTTCTTGAGACTTACGCTGACGCCTGACGCCTGCATGTGCAAGAAGATTGTCTCCAGATCGGGGTTCGTGGTGATGGCCTTGACGAATCTTGGGTCCGCCTGTCGAGGGGTCATGTTGTGGGCCACGACAAGTCCGCCCGGCCGCACCAGCGGCAGGAGTTTGTTGAGGTAATCAATGTAGCCTTCCTTATCCGCGTCAAGGAAAAGGATATCAATCGGTTCTTTCAGCTTCGTGACAGTCTTGTGGGCGTCGCCCTCGACGAGCGTGACGATCTTGTCAACGCCGGCTCGCTTGAGGTTCTGGCGAGCGAGGGAGGCCCGGCGGGCGTCAATTTCGTAAGTGGTCAACTCGCCGCCCGTTGTCCGCAGCGCCAGGCAAAACCAGATGCCAGAGTACCCGTTGGAAGTGCCGATCTCGACGACATGTTTGGCGCCAATCGTCTCCGACAGCAGGCGCAGCAACCTGCCATCCTCCGGCGGCACGTTCATCATCCCTCTCCTCTGATTCTGGTGGATGTCCTCAAGCACGCTCAGGATTTTCTTCTCCGCCTCCGTCTTCGGCATCGGCGAACTTTCTATGGAGGACGTGCCGGTCGCACCCCGCATAGGCTGACCTTGAGGGGGTCGCATACCCCTGTCCGGCCTACCCATGCCTCTTTGCAGTCTTTGCCTGTTCCGGTCCATATCTTTGAGTAATTGTCCTATCTTCTCGCTGTCGTTTTCCTGATGGGCTTTCCGAAGCTCATTGAGCCAATTGTCGAATCTCTGCTGAGTGGGTGGTGGGTCTTGACCCGGTCGCGGACCCCGGGGCCTTTCTCCCATGACGTTCATACCCTGACCCAGCGCTGCTTTGGGTTGGCCAGCCTTTTCTTGGGCGAAAAGATTCCCGGCAACCACCAGCACAACTGCTACGGTAAAGCCCAACACAAACTTCTTTAACATTTCTTGCTCCTTTCCAAATGGCGTTGAATAAGAGGCTACTGATTGTATTGTATGTCTCCCTCTATGTTGAAGGATTGATTCCACGACCGGATTCGACGTGTTGTTGAATTCCGCCTGTTTTCGCAGATGCTGAAAGGAGGACTTCTGCTTGGGATCAGCGTTGAGGCATCCGCGAACCGCCAAGGTATTGTCCCTGTTCACGTTTTTGCCTCTGTCATCTCTTGTCATAGGAGTTAGTACGAATGGGAGAGGCAAATAGTTTGAAACCGGAGAGGATTCTTTGTTCGAAACAGCGATGAGAGGCCTGTCGGCGTGTCTCTTAGGCGTGGCGGCGAACGCGATTCTGATGATACCACTCTGCCCGTGGGTGAGCGGCGGCAAGAGCCCTCAAGAGACGGGTCCGCCGCGCCACGGAAGTCGTTGAGGAGAACCTGATAGGTGAAAGACTGACCGTAGTCATCAAGCCTCGGGACTTCCGTGAAATGCTCGCAGGGTTGGGGCGGTACGTCTACCTCCCATGGTGCTCTCCGAGCGGGCTGCGCTACTCAATCGCTGGGGAGCATCTCGCGGAAGAGGTGATATGGGGCGGCATCAAGCCGGTTGACCCGCTGAAGAACTTTTTCTTCGAGCCGCGAACCAGAGTCGCTGTTTATCCGTCATGGCGGCCCGAGGTTCTTTCTCCGGCAAAGATGGCGGACCTTCAACGAGTCATTGCCGGAGTCAAAAGGTGCGATCTCCAGGCATTGGACCTTCTCGACAGAGTTTTTCTCGAGGGCGATTTTGCTGATCCCTTTTACAAGGCGGCAAGGGAGAACACCCTGATTGTGACCACGGATTGTTCCGGTCCGATCTCGTCGTGCAGTTGCGTGTTGATGGGGTTGGATCCCTTCTGTGAGAAGGATTTTGATCTCAACGTCTCAGAAATAACAGGAGGATTGCTTCTCGAAGCGGGTTCCCGCCGGGGAAAGGAGGCCATTGATGCCTACCGGGGCCGGACCAAAGAGGTTGAGACCTTCCATCTCGCGGAAAGAGAAGAGAGGCGGCGCCGGGTGCGTGACGCGATTGTGGAGATGAGCGGCGACTTCCCGCCGGAGGAACCTTACGAGGATCTGGTGAAGGAGGGAATTGATTCTCCCGTATGGGGAAAGTGCGCGGAAGCCTGCGTGGGCTGCGCGGCCTGCACCCTAATCTGCCCGACGTGCCACTGCTTCCTTCTGTACGATCAGCCCGAGGGGAAATCGAGGGTGAAGGGAAAGTACGAAAGGATCCGTGCGTGGGATAGCTGCCAGTATCCTGCTTTCGCAAGGGTCGCTGGCGGCGCCAACCCCAGAATGTCGGCCCAAGACCGATTCAGACATCGTTACTTTCACAAGTTCGTTGACATCAAGGAAGCTTATGGGATTTACGGCTGCACGGGCTGCGGCCGATGCATTGATGTCTGCATGGGAAGAATAGACATGCGAGAAGTTCTCTGGGAACTGAGTGGGGTGAAAGCGTGACGACGGTCCCGATGAACCCCTATCAACCGATAAAAGCTGAAATCAAGGGAGTCATTCAGGAAACGCCGAACATAAAAACGTTCGTTCTTCGGCCCCGTGTTCGATTCCCATTCGAGACCGGACAGTTCATTGAGTTGACCGTGCCGGGTGTCGGAGAAGCTCCTTTTACGCCTTCGTCTGCTCCACAAATTGACGAAACGATGGAGGTCACCGTGATGAAAGCCGGGACGATGACCTCCGCCCTCCATGAGATGAAAGCCGGCGAATGGGTAGGTCTGAGGGGGCCTTTCGGGGTCGGGTATGCGTTGGGGGATTTCGTGGGAAAAGAGATCCTTATCGTAGGCGGGGGGTGTGGGGCTGGCGCCGCTGCGCTCCCTTTTCTTCGCTTTGGTGCACCGCCTGGATTCTTACGAGCGCATCGTCTTCTGCTACGGCGCTCGCACCCCTTCTGACATTGTTTACAAGGATGCGGTCCTGAATGAATGGCCGAAGCTCGATCCCAAGATTAGCTTCCGCATGACGGTTGATAAAGGTGATGATAGCTGGAAGGGGAACGTCGGGTTGGTCACGACGACACTCGACAACCTCGACCTCTGGATCGGGAACAGCAACGCGGTCGTTTGCGGGCCGCCGATCATGATGAAGTTCTCCACTTTCAAGCTGATTGATCTCGGGTATAAGCCGGAGCAGATTTGTCTATCCATGGAAGAGAACATGAGCTGCGGCATCGGGAAATGCGGACACTGCCAGCTCGGGAAGTACTACGTCTGCAAGGACGGCCCCGTCTTTTCATACGACCAGATCAAGGATTTTCCGGAGATATGGGATTAGCGACAGAATGGCGAAAGCGTCAAGCAAAATAGGCAGGACAATCCCAAAGGTTGATGAAAAACGCTTGTTCGTTGACCTGGAGGTCTGCGTGAAGTGCCCCGAGTGCGTCGCGAAGTGCGATTACTTCTACCACCCTGTGAACAACGGCCTGATTTCAGTTCGTGAGAGGGCGGCTATGTCGGTCGTATGCCGTCGGTGCGAGAACCTGGTGTGCGTCTCGGCATGTACGAGGGACGCCCTCGAGAAAGACGCGGAGGGCGTTCTGCGGCGGTATAACATGCGCTGCGTGGGATGCAAGTCGTGCAGCATCGCTTGTCCATTTGGGACGCTGATGCCGGAGATCATCCCTTATGCGGTATCGGTCTGCGACTATTGCATCGGCCGCGTAGAAGGGGACGGAATCCCCATATGCGTCGAGACCTGTCCCTTGAACGCAATCCGGTTTGAGGAAGTGAGGGAAGACATTTCGAAGAACAATTATGCTGTTGATGAGCGTCTTGTTGTGCATGCCTTGCCCTGGAAGAAAGAGGCCGTGACCGAATGAATCCACTTTGGGCCTTATTCCAGGTTTTGGTTTTCCCGGGCTTCGGATTCACTTTTGCGTTTGCGATGGTGTTCGCTTGGATTGACCGGAAGGTCACGGCACGAGTCCAGTGGCGGGTCGGTCCGCCATTCCTTCAGCCTCTCTATGATTTCATCAAGTTGCTCGGGAAGGAAGTCATCGTCCCTGCCGGAGGGGCGAGGTTTCTATTCCTGCTCGCTCCGCTCTTTGGTCTGGCTGCGGTGACGCTGGCCTCAGCCCTGGTGTGGCAGGCAAACATCTGGCCGACGAGCGGCTTTGTGGGGGATTTGATTGTTGTTATCTATCTACTGACGATTCCTTCACTCTCAGTGATCTTGGGAGGGTTCGCATCGAACAACCGCGTTGCTTCTCTCGGCGCAAGCCGCGAGATGAAGATGATTCTCTCCTATGAGCTTCCTTTGATCCTTGCTTTGATTGTGCCCATCATCAATGCGGGTGGCTCCATCAGGTTGGGTGAGATGCTCCAGGGGCAGTCCGCGGTTTCTCACGTTTCGGGGATTCTGGCTTTCATTGTCGCGATCATCTGCATGCAGGCAAAACTTGGACTTGTCCCCTTTGACGCCGCTGAAGCAGAGACCGAGGTGATGAGCGGCCCGTTCGTGGAGTACTCCGGGGCGCCGTTGGCGGTCCTTAAATTGATGCGCTCCATGATGCTTTTCGTCATGCCCGTTTTCTTGGTCACGGTATTCTGGGGCGGGATAACGGCTGGGGAAGGGATCTTGGGCGTGATCCTTGGTTGCCTCAAGATTGTCCTTCTTCTGGTGATCGTGATTGTGATGAGAAACACGAATCCGAGGGTGCGGATAGACCAGGCGGTCGGTTTTTTCTGGGGGCCGTGGGTCACCGGCGTAGCTGCCCTGGCGGTCGCGCTGGCCCTGTTGAGGAATGTGATATGGGTTTGAAACTGAAAGCACTGTGCAAATCCCCGTGGCTCTTTCACATAAACACGGGCGCATGCAATAACTGCGACATCGAGCTGGTGGACGCGCTGACGCCCCGGTTTGACGTCGAGCGGCTTGGTGTGCTCTTGGTGGGCACAATCAGGCACGCAGACGCCCTGGTGGTGACAGGTGGCGTCACCCAGCAGGCTGCCCCCAGGCTCCGGAGGCTCTACGAGCAGACGCCGAAGCCCCGCCTCGTCATCGCCTGCGGGAGCTGCGCCTGCACAAAAGGGATATTCCACGACGGTTACCACATGGTTGGGCCTGTTGATGAAATCGTTCCGGTTGACATTTACATCCCGGGTTGTCCTCCCAAGCCAGAGGCCATTATTGATGCCCTGGCGAAGCTCCTGAAAAAGGTCGCAAAGATCCACCATGAAGGATAGAGAGGAAATCGTAGCGAAGATCAAGAAAGGTCTCGGCAACAAGGTGGTGTCCTTTTCTTGGGACACCCCCAATAGACTCTATGTCGGCCTCGATCGGAAACACCTCCCTGAGGCAGTGAAACTTGTGTTCGATGAACTGTTGGGCCGTTATGTGATCCTCAGTGGAGTTGACACGCCGGAGGGAATAGAGGTGCTCTATCACTTCTCTTTCGACAAGGCGATGTTGATCGTGACCCTGAAGGTCTTGCTCGATAAGAAGGACCCGAAGGTGGATTCCATCACGCCGATCATCAAGGGCGCCGAGTGGATCGAGAGGGAAATCCATGAGCTCCTCGGTGTGGATTTCCCCGGGCATCCCAACATGAGGCGGCTGATTCTGGCGGATGATTGGCCGGAAGGCGTTTATCCCCTGAGAAGATCATACAATAGCGAGGGCACATGAAGAGAACGGTCATTCCCATAGGACCCTATCACCCCCTTCAGGAGGAAGCAGAGTTCTTCCAGTTGCACGTCGAAGGAGAGAAGGTGGTTGATATAGATGTGTACCTCGGTTACAACCACCGGGGCATCGAGAAGATTTGTGAGTCGAGGACCTTTGACCAGGTGCCATTTGTGGTCGAGCGCATCTGCGGCATTTGCTCCACATCTCATCCGCTGGCTTACGTTCAAGCCGTTGAGGAAATTGCTCGCGTCGAGGTGCCGGAGCGTGCCCTTTACATCAGAACCATTATCGCCGAGCTGGAACGCTTGCACAGCCACCTGCTGTGGTTCGGTCTCGCGGGGCATTTCATCGGGTACAACACTGTGTTCATGTGGGCGTGGCGATATCGCGAGCCGGTTCTCGATCTCATGGAGGAGATTAGCGGCAATCGCAACAACTACGCCATGATGAAAATCGGGGGGATTCGCCGAGACCTTCTTGAAGAGGACCTTCCAAAGATAAGAAAGATGGTCGAGGAACTCCGTCCGGCACTGGAGATGTTCGTTGGCGCCGTCCTCGACGATCCGGTTATTCACGCCAGGACCAAGGGCATCGGGGTCCTCACGCCGGAAGACGCCCGCGCGTACGGAGCAGCGGGCCCCACGGCGAGGGCTTCGGGTGTCGCCATAGATGTCCGCAGGGATGAACCCTATGCAGCTTACGAGCGCGTGGATTGGAAGATCGTCACATGGGAGAGCGGCGATGTTTTCGCGAAGGTCGCCGTCAGACTTTTGGAACTTCTTGAATCCATCAAGATCATTGTCCAGTGCCTCGACCGGATGAAGCCGGGCGAGATAGATGCAAATGTCAAAGAGGTTCCCCCTGGCGAAGGAATCGGTCGCGTCGAGGCGCCACGTGGCGAGGCGTTTCATTATGTTCGGTCCGACGGCTCGAATCGGCCGGTCAGGCACAAA
>JABMQX010000493.1 GCA_013203085.1 bacterium
GAAATCCTGTCCCTCCGGAACCTGAGCGATTATGATCCACGAGAGGCGCTCGGCGTCCCCGGCGAGGACGGACACCTTTTTCGAGAGGCACTTGAAGGGGGGCGTTCCGTTTCCGAGAATGTAGCAAGTGAAACCGTCAGGCGAAGGGGGTGGGATCGGGTCCAGTATACTCCATCCGTCCCCGTCCACCAAACCTATCTCCAGGGACCCTTTGTCAACTCCCGAAAGCTCCATGTTTAGCATTAAATCGAGAACACCCGAAGCCGTTCTGACCGCAGGAGGCGCCGGCGGGCTTTTTTCGACAGTGTCCGTGGCGATCCAGTACCCTTTGTCCGGTTGGAGCGAGTTCTCAGCGCGCACATATTTCGTTCCATCCCAGCCCCAAATGGAGCCAACGACACTGGGATCGTCCATAGGAAGAGGTGTCTCCTCCGCCACTGCAAACATGCTCCACTGGCCGCTGAGCTCCGGCACGGGATCAGAGACAGGAAAACAATCGTACTGAACGGAAGCTGGCGCCGTCGTACGCACCCAATAGGCTTCCAGCGGCTCCACGGAAGAAGCGGGCACGTACTTTGACCCATCCCACCCCCATACTGTTCCTACTGCTGCACCAGCGAAGATCGAGGAGACCCAGGGGTCGAGGGGTTCCCGGGAGATTCCAACGAGATTCCATCCTGCCTCCAGATCCAGCGTCCTACGGTCATCAATTATCGTCACTTCGTTGCTCAGCTTGGGCGTGCCGGCGGCCGCGCCATCCCAGGGTGTAACTTCGCAGGTTATGACATCCCCTTTATCGAAGTTCGTTCCTGAGAGAGTGGACGCCGTTGCCCCGGAGATATTGCTGCCGTTCTTCCTCCATTGATAATCGTATCCGGGGGAGTCGCCATCGGCGTCCGACCAGCCCGAAGGCGTCGCCATGAGCGTCGTGTTCGTGTACGCGGTCGTCGGAGAAACCGAAACCGACGAAATCGAAGGGGTGCTGTTCCGTATGGAGACAGCGTTGCTCAGCTTCGGCGTGCCGGCGTCTGCCCCATCCCAGGGTGTGACTTCACAGGTTATGATGTCCTCCTTGCTGAAGTTCGTCCCTGAGAGAGTGGAAGCCGTTGCCCCCGGAATGACGCTGCCGTTTTTCTTCCATTGATAGTTGTACGCGGGGGAGTCGCCGTCGACATCCGACCAACCCGAAGGTGTCACCGTGAGCGTCGTGTTCGTGTACGCGGTCGTCGGAGAAACCGATACCGACGAAATCGAAGGGGCGCTGTTTGCTATGGAAACGGCGTTGCTCAACTTCGGCGCGCCGGCGTCTGTCCCATCCCACGGCGTGACTTCGCAGGTTATGACATCCCCCTTGCTGAAATTCGTTCCTGAGAGGGCGGAGGTTGTCGCACCGGGAATGTCGCTGCCGTTTTTCTTCCATTGATAGTTGTACGCGGGGGAATCGCCATCGGCATCCGACCAGCCCGAAGGCGCCGCCGTGAGTGTTGTGTTCGTGTAGGAGATCGTCGGCGAAACCGATACCGAGTCAATTGACGGGGGGCGATTCGTGTTCAGTACCTCGATATTAACCGTTTCGGAATCGCTCTTGTTGGGAAACGCATCATCAGTAACCGTGAAAGTGACAGAGTAATCGCCTGATTGCTCAAAACCCGGCTTCCACCAGAACACTCCGGTGGAGGAGTTGAGCGTTGCGCCTGAAGGGAGTGGTGTGCCCGAATAAACCAGGGCGTCACCGTCAGGGTCCGTAGCGCTGAGTTGAAAGGAAAGCTCCTGATTCTCGGAAGTGCTTCTATCGCCGATCGAGTCGAGGTCCGGCGGCATGTTGTCGTACATCCGAAACTCGAACGCTTTCGTGCTCGCTGCGAGGACACCTCCTTCAAAGAGAACCGAGGTCGTGGTCTTCATGCTTTGCACATCCCCGACCGGTTCGCCGGTCCCCACATCGAGTTCAACGAAATATGGATTGATGTTCGCCGGAGCGCCCGATGCGTCCCAGGATATGGTCAGTTCTTTGCCCGTCGGTACCACCGCGACGACTCTCCATGAATACACCCTCTCCCCCGAAACCTGCGAAATAAGGTAGATGGAAAGCCTGTCCCACGGCCACGCCAGACCGCTCGAAATGTAAAAGTCAAATCCAGACACGTCCGGTGGCGGAACCGTATCCTTCCACTCGCTTTCCCCTGACTCCAGAAGCCCGATCTTCAGAGAATGCTTCGGCTGGGAATCGAGGGAGGATGTCAGATCAAGGGGGAAGTACGGCGCCGCCGCTTCGCTGTGCTCCAGCAGCGCGCAACTGATTCCAAAGCCGACCAACATCGACACTGATAAGAGGACGTCTCGCGATGTCACTTCTCTCACCTCTCTTTTTCATCTTTTGACGACGCCCCCTCACCAACCCCGGATAGAGTAAAATCTCATAGACAAATTAGAACTGATAACGTTGTCCAGAACGCACATTGTGCCGCCTGTGCCTTCCACCTCTGTGCCCAAGCAGCGCCATTCTTCCTCCAAAGAGTCACAGTACAGAACCTGATATTTCCTCCCCGGAACGGATTCCCACGACAACACCGTGCCTTCGCCGCCGACATCTCTGTGAATGTCGGAAATTGTCAGGATGGAAAGGCTGTCGTTAGGGTCAGTCCCGGCTATAAATTCCTCCAAGTTGCTCACGCCATCGCCATCCGGATCACCGGAGGCGTCGCATGCTCCTCCCCCGAAGTTTTGATGTTCCCAATCGTCGGGAATCAGATCACCATCGGCATCCTGCGAAGGCCTCGCTCGACAGGTTGCTTCAATTCTCCAGCCGAAGATCGAGGCCGAGGAGGAGGTTCCGCAGCAAGTAACTGTCTCGGTTTCTGCCATCGAAAAAGAGCTGCTCTTAGACATTGCATCCTGAACATTTAGCTCCGCTATGGTGAGCATCACAGCGTCCGGCAAAGCGGAGCTGTCCCATGACAGCGAGAAGTCCCTTCCTGCCGGGACCTGAGCCACTATGATCCACGAAGAGCGCTCCGCGTCTGCGCCGAGAACGGAAAACTTTCTCGAAAGGCGATCGAAGGGGGACGGTCCCTCTCCGAGAATGTAGCAACTGAAGCCGTCAACCGACACCGGCGGCAGCGGCTCCAGAGTTTCCAATCCCCCACTATCAGATAAAAGAAGTTCCAACGATCCTTTGTCTATCCCTGAAAGCTCCATATTCAGGCTTAAATCGACAATGCCATCACCTATTTCCGCCTGAAGACTTGATGGTCCGGTCTGTTCTGCGGACTCCGTCGCAACCCAATACCCCACGTTTGGCTGGAGCGAGCCTTCTACCCTCACATACTTCGTTCCGTCCCATCCCCACACGGAGCCAATGATGTTCGGATAAGGCAAGGGAAGAGGCGTTTCCTCGGCCACTGCGAACATGTTCCACGGGGCCCCCAGCTCAGGCACCGAGTCAGAGAGAGGGAGATAGTCGTACTGCACGGAAGCCGGCGCCATGGTGAGCACCCAGTAAGCGTGCAGCGGCTCCACGGTGGTCACAGGCACGGCTTTTGACCCATCCCACCCCCATACACTCCCCACAGCCACATCACCGAAGATCGAGGAGCACGATGGATCGAGTGGCTGATGTGAAATGCCCACCAGATTCCAGCCTTCCGCAAGACTCAAGGTCTCGGGAACGTCAAGCGGGGTGATCGTATAATAAACACTCCCGTCAACCGATGGATCGCCCACAGGGCCGTTGCCCGCCGCATCATCCGCCGTAATGTAGTAATAAACATCTTCTGCCGCGTCTTCAGGTATCGCTATCGTCGCAGAGCCAGACAGAAAACCCAGCGAAATCCAGGTCGTTGCGGTCGCTCCCTTATAATATAGCCAGGCTTCTGTCACACCCACATTGTCATCGAGAGCAGCCGTGATGGTCACACTCTCCCCTTTTGTTCCTGTAGTGTTTCCCGTAGAATCACTGATTTCCGGAGGCGTTGTGTCCGGCGGCGAGGAGTCCTCTCGTGTCGGGTCCGTCCCGGCAAGAAATTCCTCATAGTTGCTCCAACCGTCACCATCGCTATCAATGTTCCCATCACTCGGGTTTTCCGGGTCGAGGATTCCTCTGTACATAATCTCCCAATAGTTCGGAATCCCGTCCGAATCGTTGTCCCCCATGAGATTCTCCACCGTCAGCGAGGCGCCGGGGCCGACGTTTCCCGCCAGGTCTTTTTCCCGAATCTCCAGCACGTTTTGGGAATCCGGATCAACACTGAAAACGAAGGTGGCAGTCTCTGAGGTGTCAGTCCAATCAACGTACTGTCCCCCAAGAACCTGGTAATTGCTGAAGTTTGTGTCCGTTGGACCGCTTTTGAGGGTCAAGACAACCGTGTTCTGGTCGAGAACGTCGTATATCTCCGAGATCGCTGGAGAGAGGGGGGCGAGGGTATCGCAGACGACGGAGTCCGACTCCGGAGAGAGAGGTCCCTCGGTCTCGTCGGAAGTGACGGCGCTGACCTTGATTCTGTAGCTATGGCCATTTTCAGCCGTAACCGTGTAAGCTTCGGTTGGTGATGTACCATCCGGTTGGAACTCGAGGCCGTCTATAGAAAGATTGACATTGTAATGATCGAAGCTGCCCTCCGGGCGTGTCCACACGAAATCCAGCTCAGTATCATTGTCGTAACCGATTTCTTGCGCACAGGAATACTGTGTCCAAAAGGAACCTGCTGCCAGCATCAAAGCCAGAATCAGCCCGAACGGAGCTATCAGCCTTGTTGTCATGCGCCATATGCCTTTCTCCCCCTAATGCCATTTTGCCCCCTGGCACGGCGCAGGTTTGCAGTGCAACACATGTGCCAGAGAAGAAAGGAGTTGAGGCAAGAATCTTCCTTGCTGTTGTAACGGGCGAGTGATACGCGAGTTAGAGAGAGGAGCGGCACGGAACGTCCTGGCAGCGACGACTCCTCGCCGTGGGGAATCATTCTCAAAAAGCGGGTTCAGCCACAGGAATATTCCCCGTGGCGGATCCCCTCAGAAATTCAAACCGCTCGCGGCGGAGTCTCGAATGCTCCCCCGAAATCTGAGGATAAACTTCGTAGGCAGGGGGGATAGACGGGGCGAAGATCACAAGCTCTCTCAACCCAGTCGCGGGAGGGGACTTCTCTATCGGTGGAGCGAGAGCAAACGTGGACCGTTGGCGAGTCTTGGAAAACGAAAAGCCCTTTTTATCTTAATCGGCAGGCTTTCGCGCCATAAGCTACATCGCGCGACTGTCCCGGAAACGGAGAAGGACAAGGATCACTTTTTTTCCTCGAGCTCGGCAATGATTCTTCTTGCCTCCTCAGCGTCGTCAAAGGTGGAGCTGAGAGAAAGAGCGGCCTTCAACTGGTGGAGCGCCTGTTCCCCTTGGCCGCTCTTGAACAAAGCCATCCCCAGGTGGTATCGAATCGAAGAGGTATCGGGCCCCTTTGCCACGGCAGAAGTGAGCTTTTCCACGGCCTCCGCATAGCGCCCCAACTTGTATAATATCCACCCGATGGTATCGAGGATATTTCCGTCGCCGGGCTGGAGCTCGTCCGCCTTCGCTGCAAGCGAGAGAGCTTGCTGAAGGTCCCTTCCTTCCATACAAGCGATCCATGCCAGGTTGTTGTATGCCGAAGCGAGGATGCTTTGATTGCGGGTCGAGGCAACGACTATCCTAAACATTTGGCCCGCCTCTTCATAGTTCTTCAAGACGAGATAGTTTTGGCCCGCGAGAAGGGCGATGCGAGGGTCGTTGTTGCTTTCTTCGAGTGCTGTTTGGAACTCTTCTGCTGCTTGAGAGTATTTCTTTTGCGAGACGAGAGTTTCCGCCAAACGGGTTCTGACCCACGAAGCTTTCGGGCTGAGGGACAACACGTTTCTCAACTCTTTGACCGCGAGATCGGGCTCGCCTGCAGCATTGTGGGCTGTGGCAAGGTTGATGCGCGCGGGAAGGAAGGAGGCGTCCAGAGCGATGGATTCCCGAAAACTGGATTTCGCCTCGGTGTGCAGCTCTTTGGACAATTGAGCCAACCCCAAGATGTTATAAACCCTGGCGTCTTTACTGCCGGAGGAAATAGCTTTTTGACAAGTGGCGATGGCCTCGTCGGGCCTCCCGGAAAAGAGCTGCGCTGCGGCAGCGAAAGCTGGAGCGCTGGCGGCAGACGGTGAAATCTCTTGGATGCGGGAATAGACCTGCTGGGCTTCCTCGATGTTTCCTCGGGTGGCAAGAGTATCGCCCAGCAAACGGAGCGCTCCGGTGTTCTTTGGCTCAATCTCCACTGCCCGGGAACAGTGCCTCTGAGCCGAGTCGAGGAGGCCGGCTTTCAGCTCGGATTCGGCGATGGAAAGGAGCGCCGGCAAATGATCGGGGAAGCGCTCCAGAACCGTGTTCAGTTCTACAATCGCTTCCTGATGGCGACCGTCAGCCTTGAGAACATCGGAGAGCATCAACCTTGCAGCCACCCACCCCGGCCGCATGACCAGTGCCTTCCGGAACTCGATGATCGATTCTGACCCACGCCGTTGGCGAGCGTGAATCCAGCCGAGGATGTAATGCGCCGACGCAAGATCTGCAAGATCTTCTCGGGTTGCGAGGACCCCCTGAACCTCCCGGGCAGCTTGGTCGAACTTGCCCGCAAGGCAATGGAGATGAGCAAGGATCAGCCGGGCAGCTATGTTGTCTTCGTTCTCCCCGGCCACAGCCTCGACGTCAGCCGTTGCCGCCTCGAACTCGCCCACCTGCTCGTAGATCGGCGCAAGGTCAACAAAAACCGAGTCGGCATCCCTCCCGCTCATGAGGCGCAGGAGTTGCTCCGCCTCTTTTCTGGCTTCGAGGATTTTCTTCTCGCCGAGGTAAACTTTCGCCAGCCTCAGACGAGCGGAAAATAGACTCTTATCTTTCTCAATGGCCTTGTTCAGCTCAGCGATAGCGTTGTCCGGTTCGCCCATTGCCTGGTACACTCGGGCAGCACATTCATAGGCTTGCGCCATGTTCGGGAATTGCTCTATTACCTGCTGGCAATACGTCAAAGCGTCTTTCTGCTTCTTTTGCCCGATCAGCATGTCAACAACAGCGCTGTGGGCGGGAACATTCTTCGGATCGGCTTCAGCCGCCGCTCGAAACTCTTTCAGTGCGTCCTCATCTTTCTTCTGTAACCGATAGACTGTGCCGAGGCGATAGTGGAGCGCAGACGAGTTTGGGCTCTTTAGCAACGCAAGCTGGCACTGCCTCGCCGCCTCATCATATTTCTCCTGCATGAGGAGAACGCTGGACAGATTCAGGTAAGAGCTTATTGATGAGGGATTCGCTTCGATTGCCCGGCGAAATTGCTTGGATGCCTCTTCGAGATCCTCTTTCCTAAGGTAGGCGAGACCCAGTACGTTGAGGAAACCGGCATCGTCGGGTTTGCCCTCGAGGGCCTTGACACATTTTTCGATGGCCCCGTCCGCATCACCGCGAGCAAGGGTCTCGACCGCGATCTGGAGTTCAGTCTTCTTCCCGCCGGAGATTACGGCATCGAGCCTGGCGCGGATGAGCGCGGCTTCCTCGCTTTTCCCCTGCACATCGTAAACGCGCTCAAGGCATTGGAGTGCTTGTCTCTCTCTCGGATCGTGTTCGAGAACCTTCTTGCAGTGGAATTCCGCCTGGGAAAACCATTCCTGTTCCAGAGAAATAAGGGCCAACTGAAGGCGGGCTTCGTCAAATTCCGGAAGGTCCTGGAGGAGTTTTCCATATTCTGACGCCGCCATTCCGGGTTGATTGTTCTTGTAAAGGGCCCTTGCCAATAGATAGCGTGCCTCCGCCCAATCCGCACGGGACCGCAGGGCACTCTGGAGGTCCATGACCGCCTCCGAGAATTTCTCCCGATGGAACTGCACGCTTCCCCGAACAAACAGGGCTCCCACTTGCGTTCCCCGACTTCGCATAGCTTGTTGGGCTTCTTTGAATGCCAGATCGAACTGCGATGTCCTCAGATAAAGGAGAGCCAGCATGAGGTGAGCCGTCGCTCTCCCTTTGTTCTTCTCCAGCGCGAGCTTTGCCTCCTCGATAGCCTTGTCATACCGTTTTTCCTTCTGGAAGATCTCCGACAGGAGCATGTGCGCGTCGAAGTCGCCGGAGTCGAACTTCTCGACAGTGGTCAATGCGACCTGTCGGGCTTCGTCAACTTTCCCTGCCGTGAAAAGGGTTTTCCCCAGAATCGCGCGGATGCTCATAAGATTGGGTTTCTTCGCGAGAGCCTTGCGATACTCCGCAATCGCCTTATCGGTCTGGCCCTGATCCCGATGAATGTCCCCGAGAAGGCCGTGCGCCTGCGCGTAGTCCGGCTTCTTCTCAATCGCCGTTTGGCAAACCTGAATTGCCTCCTCTATTTCTCTGTCGGCAAAAAGGGCTGTCGCCAAGCCGAAGTGGGCTTGAGAGTAGTCGGGCTTAATCTCGATCGCTTTGCGGAACTCCTTCTGGGCATCACTGAGCCGACGCTGAGACAAATAGACCCGTGCCAACTCGTAATGTGTTTCTTGGTTCTTGGGGTCGAGGCTCAGCGCCTTCTTGAAACGCTCGGACGCCTCGCGCAGGCGATGATTCCTCGCGTAAAGGAGCCCTTTCTGATGGTGCTTGCGAGCGCGAGACTCTCGCGTCCCACATCCCACGAGCGTCATGAGGAGCATAAACGCTGACAAGACACGACATACCTGCAAAAGACGTTTTCGCATCGCATACTCCGATGTTTGGTTCTCTCTCGATAGGAATTTGTAGCTTAGAACGGCTGGCACCTTCCGTGCCGCGCCACCTGTTTATAGGTTAACGCGCCGACAGCCCGGATGGCAAGAAGAAATCCGCACGCTCCGGCCCCACACAAGGCTTGCACTTCTTTCTTGTGGGATCCGTCGATCGGGGATTCGGCGTGATGGGGGGAGTTTCAAACTGGTCCCCGGGACACTTTGGCAACGCTCGGGACCTGCAGAGGGCGGCTAAACCGCCCGCCCCTGTTGTAAGCCAGATGCCTTGTGCCGTCCGGGTGTGCCTGAGGAACCGCTGCCGAAATCGCCTCCGGGCAGCCCTCCAGAACTTCACAAACAGGGGCAAACTCGTGTTTTGACACCAGGTATTCGAACTTCCTGCTCATTGCCCCGATGTTATGGTAGTGCCTGAAAGCCGTCATAAGAGGGGCGCGTAAGCGAGGTTGATGGGGATCGAACTCCCAGGGATGAACGTACAAGATGACAGGGTGGCCACGCCCGTTTATCCTCTCAATGGCACGGGAAATGAAGCTCACAGGCAACAGTCGCATGTAACCACCCCCGGCGAACGGAAAGTTTGTCCCCATCAGTCTCAACGTTGACATCGGGAACTCCAACATCTTGTACCCGTTGCTGCGGCGGATAAGGTTCGGGAACCGTTCAGCCTTCGGCATGCCGTACCGGTCGTGGTGAATGGGAAAAATACTCGAATCGTAATGGAAACCCTCTTCGATGAGAATATCCAGCGCCCAGAGCGTATCCTCTGTTATCGAAAAAGTGGGGGCCCGGTATCCTCTCACCGGCTCCCCGGTGATGTCTTCCAAAATGCTCTTGGCGAACCGGAGGTCCTTTCTGAACGTATCTGGCGTCTGTTTAGAAATCACTTGATGAGCATAGCTATGACAGGCTACCTCATGTCCCTTGTTATGGATCGCTTTCACGAGACCCGGATGTCTCCTCGCAACCCATCCCACAACGAAAAAGGTGGCTTTGGTGTCGAACCTTGCGAGGGTCGCCAGGACTTTTTCAGTAGCCGAATGAACCCGGCTCTCATAGCTATCCCACTTCTCACAGGGCGAATCACCATTGAAAACCGTCGCCTGAAAGTACTCCTCGACATCAACACTGAGAGCGTTAAACATCTTTCTCAAAGTGTTCCCCCAAGACAGTGTAACATCCACTAAAACGCACTTAACCGGACGTTATGGGATTCAACTAATGTGCCAATGGGCTGGCACATAAGTAACGCCCTTGAAATCAGTATGTTATGGCGCTCGCCCTCCGGCCCCCCTCCGGTCCAATATGTTGACGAACGGGAACAATACTTTTGCGCAATCCCCAATCGCTGACCGCAATTCACTCAATCACAATCAGTTAGAACCCCAGACAGTTTCGTGAAACTAATGTTGACCTATGTAAACAGAATTCCTTCGTTCTGAGTTTGTGTCGGCGAAAAGAAACGGGGTACAACCATAAAAATGGATATGTGTGGCTGTATCTTCCTCAGCGATTGTGCGAAGAGTAACGCCATCGTCCCGTGGAAAACCTCTTGCCCGCCCTGGGAGGAGAGTCCCCCGTGTGCCCCCCACTCGGCAAGATGTCCGTGCCACATCCCGCACGCCTCCCGCCGGGCCGGGGGTATGCCGGCGAGACAACCAGCAACACTTTATTCGGGCTAAGATGTGGACCAAGGCTTTTCGTCCGGAGGCCCGGACAGACCGTGGGACGTGGGAGGAACAAAAGAAAGCCAACCCTGTACTACTGAAATATTGCCACACCCAGAAGTATGTGGGGGTTGACTCGCACGCCAAGAAAACTGTATATGTCCCCTCGGGCGAGGCCGGGGAGAAATCTTGCACTCGTTCGATCAGGAGGAAGTCAAACGGTGAGAACCATCTATTTCAGAGTGATTTGTTTCTCTTTGCTTGGGCTTTTCGGCAGCTCGACTTCTTTGAAGGCACAGGGGACACGTTCGGACTACGAGCGTGCCAACAACTTTCGCAAGAACACGGAGAATAAAGTATTCAAGGCGAGGGTCCGACCCCACTGGTTCGCCGAAAACACTCGCTTTTGGTATCGGAATGATCTGCCTGACGGCGCCAAAGAGTTTATCGTAGTGGATGCCGTCAAAGGCACTCGCCAGCCTGCTTTCGACCACGCCAGACTGGCGGGCTCCCTCTCCGAGAGGACAGGGAAAGAATGCGCCCCGACTCATTTGCCAATAGATCGAATCGAGTTCCTTGAATCCGAAAACGCGGTCCGATTCAGAGCTGAGGGCAAAGGGTGGAAATGCGACCTTGAGAACTACTCCATCGTCGAGGTCGAATCCTTAGAGGTCCCGAGGAGAGAAGAAGGCAGGAGAACCGGCAGAACCAGAAGGTCGAGACCGCCCCGTCGGCAGGAATCGCCCGATGGCAAGTGGGTCGCCTTCTTCAAGGACCACAACGTTTACCTGCGGGACTTGGAGGACGATGAGGAGTTTGCCCTCAGCACGGAAGGCAACGCGGAAGATGAATACTCCGGGCGGGTCTTCTGGTCGCCGGATTCGAGAAAGCTCGTGGCTGTTCGCACGAAAAAGGGGGACGACCGGAAGGTCTATTTCATCGAGTCGTCCCCGAAGGATCAGATTCAACCGAAGTTGCACTCATTCACCTATCTCAAGCCCGGGGACCGCATCCGGATTTCCATGCCCCACCTGTTCGATGTCAGCGCAAGGAAGCATATTCCTATCAGCAACGAGCTGTTTCCCAACCCGTGGAGAGTGAGCGACTTCCGATGGGGAAGCGACTCCCGGCGGTTCACCTTCCTTTACAACCAGCGCGGCCATCAGGTGCTGCGTGTCATTGCGGTCAATGCCGACAGGGGGGAGGCACGCGTCATCATTGACGAGCACAGCGAGACGTTCATTGATTACGCTCACAAGGAGTTTACTCATTACATCGAGGACACCCGCGAGATCATCTGGATGTCGGAGCGAGACGGCTGGAACCGTTTGTATCTCTACGATGCCGAGACTGGTTGCGTGAAGAGCCAAATCACTAAAGGCGAATGGGTGGTTCGCCGCGTGGACCGCGTGGACGAACAGAAACGCCAAATCTGGTTTCGCGCCGGCGGCATTCGTCCCGGCCAAAACCCCTACTATATCCACTACTGCCGCATCAACTTCGACGGCAGCGGACTCCTCACTCTCACCGAAGGCGACGGCACGCACTCGATTGAGTACTCGCCCGACCGCAAGTTCTTCATAGACACCTGGTCTCGTGTGGATATGCCGCCCGTGACCGAACTGCGATACTCAGAAGACGGCAAGCTCGTGTGCGAACTTGAAAGGGCGGACTGGTCAGAGTTGCTTAAGACCGGTTGGCAGGCGCCAGAGCAGTTTGTTGCCGAGGGCCGCGACGGCAAGACCAACATCTACGGTGTCATCTACCGACCAACGAACTTCGACCCGAACAAGAAGTACCCGATCGTCGAAGAGATTTACGCCGGACCGCAAAGTTCCTATGTGCCCACGGCGTTCAGGTCGTACCACGGGCCGCAGGCGATGGCGGAATTGGGTTTCATCCTGGTTAAGATTGACGGGATGGGCACATCGAACCGCTCTAAGAAGTTTCACGACGTTTGCTGGAAGAACCTCGGCGACTCCGGTTTCCCCGACCGAATCCTGTGGATCAAAGCAGCAGCCGCGAAATACCCTTACATGGACATCACACGGGTGGGCATCTACGGCGGCTCGGCGGGCGGGCAGAGTTCTACGCGTGCGCTTCTCGCGCACGGCGACTTCTACAAGGTTGCCGTGTCCGATTGCGGCTGCCATGACAACCGCATGGACAAAATCTGGTGGAACGAGCTCTGGATGGGCTGGCCGCTAGAC
>JABMQX010000494.1 GCA_013203085.1 bacterium
CTTTGGAACGGTGGGAACAGTTCCGGAATCGGCATCGCCAATATTGATAACCAGGGGAACATCCACGCCGATCAGTTCTGGCAGGACTACTCTTTCGGCAATGTTCGGGAAAGGAAGTTCGGCGATATCTGGGCCGACACTAACGATCCTCTGATGGCCAAACTGAAAGATCGCAAGCCCTTCCTGAAGGGGAAATGCGGGAGATGCCGCTGGCTCGAGATGTGCAACGGCAACTTCCGCGCGAGAGCCATAGCAGTTTATGGCGATGTCTGGATGGAAGACCCCGCCTGCTACCTGACGGAGGAGGAGATCGAGGGCGAGCCTTAGGTCTCTGTTTGATTCTCGGCACGACAACGAGAAAAAGAGGATTGGATATGCATTCGTCGAAAATGATCGCCTGGCTAACCCTGACGCTGGTCATTGTGCTCGGCAGTGGCTTGACCGCCTCGGGAGAAATCAAGACCGTTTATGTCGTTGTGCCAACGCACCTTGACATCGGTTTTACCGCCCCGCCGGACACTGTCGCCAGAGGCTACAAGGGATGCATTGACCACGCCATTCAGCTCTGCGAGAAGTATCCCGATTACTTCTACACTATCGAATGCGCCTGGCAGCTCCGGGAGTGGATGAAGCGTTCCACGCCGGAGGAAGTCCAGAAGCTCGCCGTTCTGGTCAAGTCCGGAAAAGTGGAAATCGGAGGCGCCTTCGCCAGCATGCACAGCGGGATGATGAGCGGCGAATCGGTCAACCGCATGTTCGATCTTGGATTGAGCCTTGCAAAAAAGCTCGGGGGCGAGATTTCGACGGTCATTCAAGATGACGTGCCCGGCTACACCTGGGCTTATCCTCAAGCCATGCGGCAGCACGGGATCAAGTTCTTCCTCACCGGCATCAACACCTCTTTCGGTGAAGAGCCGAAGCTGACCTGCAAAGACATCCCCTTCTACTGGGAGGGCCCGGATGGCTCTCGCGTCCTGACCTGGATCGCCTTCGGGGGATACGCGGACGGCAGCCAGTGGGGCGTCGGCATCTGGGAGAACGAGTACGCCGTCTTTGTCAAGGTCCCGAATCAGATACGAAGAATCGAGAAGGCTGGCTATCCCTACGATTCGTTTCTGATCATGGCGTCGCCGGGCGATAACGTGGATGCCTCCGCGACAGAGAAGATACATCGGATTATTCGCAAATGGAACGCGATCGGGAAACGCCCCGTGCTAAAAATGGCCACGCCCCGGCAATTCTTCGAGTACATGGAAGAGAAGTATGGCGATCGTTTCCCGGTCCAGCGCGGAGACTGGTCCGGGCATTGGGCGCCCGCGAAGCTCGGCGCGCCCCGCTTGATCGCCCGCATGCGACACGCTCAGCGGATTCTGCCGGCCGCCGAAGCGCTGTGGTCCATCCTGGCGCTGTCGGGCGCGGCACGATTTCCGGCAGAGGACATCGCATCAACCTGGGATGATCTTCTCACCATCAGCGAGCACACCGCCAGCGCCGGCACCGGTTGGCCCAATCTGACCACAAAAGAAGAAGCAATCTGGGAGAACTGGCAGCACGCCTTTCGCAGCCTCTCCGCGTCCTCTGGTGCGAGCATGCTCATGGAGGAAGCCATGGGAGTCCTCGCGCAGTCCGTGAGCGTGGATCATCCTTTCATCGTGGTCTTCAACTCCCTTCCGTGGACACGGACCAGCTGCGTCCAGGTGAATATGCCGCCGGAGGTTTTGGACCGGGGCTTCACAATCAAGAGCGAGGAAAGCGAGGAGGAAATCGAATGCGACCTTCTCCAGGACGGACGCACTGTACGCTTCCTCGCCAAGGATGTGCCCGGGGTGGGCTACCGGCTCTTCCGCGTCGTCCCCGGGCCCGTTCGCAAGCCCCCTATCCCCACCGATGCGCACAGTCTCGACACGCGGCGGTTTACAATCACCATTGACCGCCACACCGGCTATATCAACTCTATCTATCACAAAAGAAAAAGGATCCAGCGCCAGTGCGTCGGAAAAGGCCGCCTATTCGGCGCCCTTCACCTTGTGCCTCACGCTGAAGCCATGTTGGGAGGAACAAATCGCCTGGCCGAGGCGCGAGACGCGCATGTTGAACTCATCAGCGGGAAGACCTACAAGACCTTGCGTGTTCTCCGTGACGAAGGCGCGCTTGTCGAAACGTCCATCACAGTCGTGGACGGCTCACGCACGATGAGAATCGAAAACATCCTCGACACTTCGAGGATTCCGGGCGACGATCGTGTCGTGGCTCTGCTTGAATTCCCGTTCAACCTGAATCCGGATAGCTTGAAAATCGCTTTGGACGGTCCAAACCATTACCGCTGGTGGCCCGACGATTACCTCCCCGGCACCGCTCGCATTGGTCAGGTCGTGCAGAGCTATGCCTTTCTTCAGGACGATGAAACCGCGGTCGGTTTTATCCCCGTCGAAGCTCCGATCCTCAGTTTGGGTAAGATCGGCTTGCACTCTCTCGACAAGCCCTCAAAGCCTCGAATCTATGCCTACCTCTTTGACCGGGAGTTTTGGGGGGACAACAAAGACACCGGCCGAACACGCTACGATGAGGTCGAGCCGGCTTTGGGAACGAAGATTTCTTTCACGTATTACCTCGATCTCGGCGCTCGCTTAACCCCGGGCGACTCCTCCGCCGCACGCGCCGCCGGGGGATCTCTCCGGCGCCATGCTCTCGAGGCGACAGTTCCTCTTTTTGCGAAATTCCATTCGCCATGGGGCAGGCAGAAGGGCAAGCTCGGCGCCGCGGCGGCAAGGAGCTTTCTCTAGATCGACGAGCCATTTCTACGTGCTGACCAGCTCAACCATTCTGTCCACAGCTTTCCGTGCTCTTTGTCTGATCCTTTCTGGCACCCTCACCTCATACTTCATGTCTTCCAGCGACCAGAGGATCTTCTCAAGGTCTATCCTTTTCATGTTGTGACAGACGGCGGCTTGTGACGCGGGGTAGAACCGCTTTTC
>JABMQX010000495.1 GCA_013203085.1 bacterium
GAACCGCAGAGCACGCCGGGGACGCGCAGAGGGCTACGTACCGCCAGCATCCTGTCCCGCCGTTGACGGGACGCCGCCGTTACAGACACGGGAAACTCGGCCGCAAGAGGAAGCCGAGGCCTCCGGACAATCCTATTGCAAGAATTGCACAGCTACTGTCTGCGGTGAGTTCATGTCCGCCCCAAACTGAGGGGTTACAAAAAATTGCACTTTTTCCTTGACTTGGCACGCGCTTTGTTGTGAAATGGACTTGATTGACTCTATATTGGAAAGGTTTTTTTACGTTCCGTACTACCGCGGGTATCGTTATGGCAAACAGTAATCGCGGCTTTACAGTCATCGAGCTTCTACTGGTCATCGCAATAATTCTTGTCATTCTTATGTTGACCCTTCCTGCCCTGATGACTATCCAACGCAAGGCTCTGCTCCTCGGCTGCCAATCCAACATGCATCAGATCAACCTCATGATAGAGACCTATCGGCTGGATAACGACGAGGTAATACCTTATCTTTTTTACGCTTCGGAGGGCATGTTGGACCCTGAGCACATGAAAGACCCAGAAACCAACGCTTCCGGCCTGGCGGCAATCGTGGGGAACGCCCGCGGGATCCTGAAATGTCCTGCTGACACAGGGTACGGCGGCGCGGACTATGGCTTCACATCAGGCGACGTAACGTGTTACGCGTGCTTCGGGCAAAGCTATGCTTACAACAACAGCGCTTATACCGACTCGGACTTTCCGTACCCAAGGCCGCCTCGCTTCGGCCAAATGGGAATAGAAGACCAGCAACGCATCATCATGCTCACTGATTTTTCTTCCGTATGGCACGGCGTACCAAGCACAAGCAAACAAAAAGGGAAGTACTTCCTCAATGTAATGTTCTTCGACGGCCACATCGAGGGCAAGGAGTTTCTTTCCGACCAAGATGCTAAGACCTACCGCAATGATGAGAGTCGGCGCCGCTGGTGGTAATGGCCACATCCTCTCATCCCTCCTCTTGCGTCTTCACGATGCTTTCTGCTGCCCCGGGGCATCGTTCGTTTCGCAATGTCAACGCCCAGGTTGCCCTCGCCCGCAAGTGTTCGCTCCCTCCTACGCGAAGAAACGAGGAGCTTTCGCCTCGCATCTCTTTCAAGGCTCCCTTCTCGAGATCAAGCGATAATATCCCTTGGACCTCTGCTTTTTTGACCTGCTGCATCTCCAAACCCTGCCGCGTTTCGCTCGCTCCGACGGCGCCGCGGAACTCAACAATTGCCTGACCATCGGATACCTCTTTCAAAAGGTAGTCGCAGTTGTACGCAAGTCGCCCGCAGAATAGCGGGAAAGGTCCCCTTTCCGCCGACCACCTCTCGCCAACCGATATCGCTCCCACCGGAAAGACGACATCAAGCCCAAACAGCGAGCTCGGCTTGTGCGCCATTTCCCTCAGAAGCCTTTCCAGGGGCTGCCTTTCGTTCGCGGAAAGTTCAGCCAGGGCCTTCCTGTAGATGAATGCCAAACCGGCTGCACTCGCGACCTCCCCTGAAGGGGATTGCTCGATCTCTATCTCCTTTCCCACCAGAAACGCCATTCCCCGCATCTCTTGCGGGCAACCGTCAATCCCATCGCTGTCATCCGAATCAAAAGCGACAAATTCCATCCCCGGACGGGACATAACGAATGTCAGTCTGTCAATGACTACGACTATTCTTGCTCTCCCATCGGGAAGAACCTCCAGCACATTCTGGCGAAATTCAGCCTCGTGTTCGACAGACAGCACCTTCGGATTCTCACCCAATGCCCGAGATGAAGAGCTCGACCTCAAAAGGTATCGGATTTCCTCACCCGGAGAGAACCGGTAGCGAAGGAGACACTTGTGCCCGGTCTCGGACGAAACCGGATGAGGAGTCGGCAACCCTCCGCAGCCGCAACTTACAACGAGCGCAAGGAAGGCGAGAAACAGTTTTCTCATTGTCTTTCCTTAGAAACACATCATCGTGCCGGGGCGATCAACGCGTGAGCATTCTATCCGCTCCGTAGCTCCGCTGGGACACGGGGGTGCTCCTGTGCCTGCCTCACGGGGACCTACTTCAGGCGTAGATTCTCGAAAAGGTACAAGCCGCTTTTCCCGGGAGCAATGATGTCAATATCCCCGTCGCCATCAATATCCGTCACTGTCGGATAAATCCCAAAGCCCGTCTTCGTCCCTTCATCAATGACATGTTTTTCAAAAGCCTTCTTTTCCGGCGACCACTTGTAGTAGCAAACGATCAGCGGCTCATTCCCACCCGGATCGTGCCCGTTGTGAGCGTGGTAACGTTTTCCGGTGACCGCCTCCGGCTTCCCATCTCCATCGAGGTCCGCAAGAATGATCGCATGCGGCTGCGACCAGCTCTTCTCTATCAGATGCCGTGTCCAGGTGCGCTTGCCGTCGGGGGACTTCCCCTGCTCGAGCCACAGCACACCGTAGTTGTGCCCCATTCCCCAGAAGATGTCAGCGAGTCCATCCCCATTGAAATCGTGAACCTGGATGGGAATGCTGGCAGCTCCGAGGTCGAATTCATTGTGAAGCAGCCATTTCCCCTTGTGGCGGTCTGCGGGGGCCTCATACCATCCGAACGGCGTCACGATGTCTCCTCGCCCGTCACCGTTCACGTCGCCGAATCCCAATCCGTGCCCCCCTCTTGCGGAGTCAACGACATGCTTCGTCAGCGTAGCCTTTTTTCCCCTTCCGGCTCTGCCGTACCAAACCGTCTGTCCCATCACGTTCGGCAAAACGTCCACCGTGCCATCCCCGTCCACATCGCACGCTACAGCGGTCTCACAATTGCCCGGATTGTCCACAACATGTTCTGTCCATGGCGAGTCCTTACCAGCGGGATTCTGTATCCATGAGACCTTTTTTGAAAACCACGTTACGGAGACAACATCGGTCCATCCGTCTCCGTTCACATCGAGGGGAACGGTAGCGAAATCGTCCGTATAGGTGTCTTTCACCTCTATTTTCCGCACGAAGTGCTTTTTCCATGTCGGCCCTTCGTACCAATACTCCCCGGAGAGTATGTCCAGAATCCCATCCCGGTTCACATCCAGAACTCCCGCGCTTTCACAAATGGACTCTGCATTGATGACATGCTTCTTGAAAACCGTCGCGCTCATGCCCGACTGGCTCAGAAGCAACAGAAACCCCACCAACAGCACAACGCCTGTCAATCTCTTCATCTCTCCCATCTCCTCCCTGTTTGCTGCATCGGTTGCCTGCACATCAGCACCATCGCGGTGCTCCTTTTCTTACTTATACCAAAACCCGCCAAGCATGTCAGCTCAAGGAATTGCCCGGGTGTGTTTGTGTTTCAGTCCCCTTGCTATTCCCCTCAAAAGCGCTTAGAATTCCTCCGGGCATGTGACCACCTTGCGGAACAGAACCTCTACCTATCTCAGGAGCCAAGCATGAGGAAAGATGAAGATAAGACAAAAGACCAACTCATCAGTGAGTTGGCGAAAATGCGCCAGCGACTCGCGGAATTGGACGCCGTGGAAACGGAGCGCAAGCGGGGGGAGGAGCGGCTACGGC
>JABMQX010000496.1 GCA_013203085.1 bacterium
AAAGGTCAGGAGGCGGACTGGCGACTGCGGATTGCGGATTCCTAAATCCGAAATCAGAAACCGCAGGCCTCACGGAAAGACGCAAAGAAATCAGAAGGAGGCGCATTGAAATGAAAGTAGGCTCTTGCATCGTACTGATGTCGTTGTTGTCTTTGCAGGTGGCGTTCTCGCAGGAAGGGGGCATGCCCGCGGTCATGGAGTCGGCTCGGAACATACCCGTGGCGTATCAAGTTGACGTGGTGATTGTCGGCGGCAGCACCGGCGCCGTCGCTGCGGCGGTGGCTGCTGCGAGGGATGGAGCGAAAGTTTTCCTCGCCGCCCCTTATCCTTACCTGGGCGAGGACATGACTGCGACTTTGCGCCTTTGGTTGGAGGAGGGCGAGAAGCCCACTTCCCCGCTTGCCAAGAAGCTGTTCGCCGCCGGAAGTCCCGCCAGACCACTCCACATCAAGAAAACGCTCGATGAGACGCTGCTGGAGGCGGGAGTCGAGTTCCTTTTCTGTTGCTATGCGACCGATGTGTTGCGCGATAGCGAAGGAAGCCCTTGCGGAATAGTAATCGCCAATCGCGCCGGGCGGCAAGCGGTGATCGGCAGAGTCATCATTGACGCCACGGATCGGGCCTGGGTGGCGCGTCTCGCGGGGGCGCAGTCTCAGCGGTTCCCCGCCGGGCTGCAAGCCGTCAAGCGGGTGGTCATCGGCGGTACTCCTCGCGTAGGCAAGAACATGACCGCCCGAAAGATAACTCCCGGGTTCGAGTCGGAAGGAAAAACCTACGACATCACCGAATACACGCTCAAGGTCCCCGTAGAGAACCGACGTTACGCATACTGGGCCCGAGCGGAACAACTGGCTCGCAACATGACTTTTCACCCCGACCAACAGTTTGCTTCCGACATCCTTTTTCATGTGCCTCCTGACCCAATGAGGAGTGAGCAGTCCGGTTCGGGGGGATGGCGAGGGGTAGCAAATCTGGACATTCGGGCATTCCTTCCGAGGGGCGTTCCCTGTGTTTACGTCTTGAGCGGCTGCGCGGACATTCCGCGGAGCCACGCGCAGAGACTCCTGCGGCCGTTGGCCCTCATTGACATGGGGACTCGCATCGGCCGGGCGGCCGCCGCAGAAGTGAAGGCACTGCCTCCCCCCAAGAACGTGAGGCTCCTTGGACGCAAGGTGACACCCGTTGCCGCCGGCGATGTGAAGGAAGTTCTTGCAGGCGTCCGCCCGGTTCAGGAAAGGCACACAATCCCTCAGGAGGCACGCCCGTTCCGCGTATTGGGCGAATATGACGTGGTTATCGTGGGTGGCGGCACGAGCGGAGTCCCTGCGGGCATCGCCGCCGCACGTACGGGGGCCCGTACACTCGTTCTGGAATACCTCCACGGACTCGGAGGCGTCGGAACACTCGGCGCCATATCCAAGTACTATTGGGGCAACAGGGTGGGCTTCACGAAGGAGGTAGCCGGAGGGGGCAGTTGGGCTATCGAACAAAAGATGGAATGGTGGCGCGCGACGCTGCTCAAAGTCGGAGCGGACGTCTGGTTTGGCGCGTTGGGATGCGGGGCGTTCGTGGACAAAGGGCGAGTCGTTGGCGTCGTGGTCGCCACTCCCGAAGGCCGGGGCGTGGTCTTGGCCAAAGTCGTCATTGATGCCACGGGTAACGCCGATATCGCCGCCGCCGCCGGAGCCGAGTGCATGTACACAGCGGGGCTGGACATTGCCGTCCAGGGCGCCGGCCTCCCTCCTCGTGAGCTCGGCGCCAGTTACACCAACACCGATTTCACCATCGTTGACGAGACCGATATGGTTGACGTGTGCAGCCTTTTCGTTTACGCGAAAAACAAGTACAGCGAGACAACGTTCGACATGGGGCAACTCGTTGACACCCGTGAGCGCCGGCGGGTCGTGGGCGACTTCACCGTGAATATTCTCGACCAGATAAACGGCCGCACCTATCCTGACACCATCGCGCAATCGCACACGAACTACGACACCCACGGGTACACCACGCACCCCTACTTCGCTCTCTCTCACCCCGAGCCCCTCTATCCCTACTTGCCTTATCGGTGCCTTCTGCCCACAGGACTGGATGGAATCCTGGTGACGGGACTTGGCGTAAGCGCTCACCGTGACGCCATACCCTTCATCCGGATGCAGCCGGACATCCAGAACCAGGGCTATGCCGCGGGCGTGGCTGCCGCGATGGCGGCCGCGGCTAACGTCGGGACGCGAGACATTGACATCCGCACGCTCCAGAAACACCTGGTTGAAATCGGGAATCTCCCCGAAAGCGTCCTGACAGACAAGGACTCGTACCCCATCTCCCCCAAAAGAATCTCCGCAGCAGTCCGAAGCGCCGGGGATGATCACAAAAGCATCGCCGTCATTCTGGCAAACCCCAAGCGAGCCTTGCCCCTCTTGCACAAAGCTTACGCCGCCGCTGCCTCTGACGCGGACAAACTGACTTACGCCCATATTCTCGGCGTCATGGGCGACGCTACCGGCTTGCACACGCTCATCGCCGCTGTTGAGGCAACACCGAATTGGGACAAGGGCTGGAACTTCAAAGCAATGGGCCAGTTCGGAAGCAACATGAGCCGACTCGATAGCCTGATCTTCGCCCTGGGCCGGACGCATGACCGCCAAGCCACGTCTCCGATTCTCGACAAGGTGAAGCTGCTGGACGCCAACAAGGATTTCTCTCACCACCGGGCGGTTGCTCTGGCTCTGGAGGCACTTGCCGATCCCGCTGCGGCAGCGCCGCTGGCTGACCTGCTGGCCAAGCCCGGCATGAGCGGCAATGCCATTCAGTCGGTGGACGAAGCCAAGCGACGCCATGCCCAATCGCCGGGGAAGTTGAACGCCCTGAAGCCCCGAAGGGAGTCCCTGCGGGAGATTATGCTCGCCCGCGCTCTGTTTCGGTGCGGAGACAAAAATGGCATCGGCAAAAAGATTCTGACGGAATATGAGAAGGACCTCCGTGGGCACTTCGCCAGACACGCCCGAGCAGTGCTTCAATGAGGGGGCTGAATGAGATTTCTCTAAAGCGAAACAGAACAACAATGGGAGACGCCAGCATTTCAAAAGGTATCTGTGTGAATCAGCGTTCATCAGCGGTTGAAGCTTTCTCACAAGCCCTTGAAAACCGCAGATAAACGCAGAGAAACGCAGATGGACGCAGAGAAACAAGGAGGGAGAAACGTTATGCGAAATCTATGTGTACTATGGTTGATTTGTCAGGTCGCGGTTCTGCCAGCGATAGCTGCTTCACCCCGCCCAGGCGGGGACATATTCGTCGCCCTGGATGGAAACGACGCTTGGTCGGGCAAACTCTCGTCGCCTAATAGCGAGCGTACCGACGGCCCCTTCGCCACACTCCAGCGGGCTCAGCAGGAAGTTCGCAAACTCAAAGGCGAAGAGCCGAGCCGCCGACGTCCCATTAGCGTGCTCATTCGCGGCGGGGTGCATTTCTTGAAAGGGCCGCTGGCCTTTACAGCCGAGGACTCCGGCACCCCGGACGCTCCCATCATCTACTCCGCTTATCCGGGCGAAAAGCCGGTGATAAGCGGTGGCGTTCGACTCACAGGCTGGAAGCTTGACGCCAACAAGCCTGCCCGGGCGAGACTGCTCATTCCCGAAGTGAAGCGAGGCGAGTGGTCCTTCTGCCAGCTTTTCGTCAACGGTCAGCGCCGCTATCGCCCTCGCCTGCCGAAAGATGGCTATTATTTCATTGAAGGAGAAGTGCCCCCTTCGGAGAAGGCGGCAGGGAAAGGATTTGACCGTTTTCGGTTCAAAGCGG
>JABMQX010000044.1 GCA_013203085.1 bacterium
AAAGTCAAGGCCATCGGCCGCCGGATATTCAGGGAGAGCCTCAGAGTTCGCGGCAGACCTCGCGAGAGGTTTAAACTCGCCACCATGCTGCTGAGATGGGCGGCAAGAACGCGATCATTATTGACGAAAGCGCAGATTTGGACGATGCCGGCCCTGGAGTGGTGGCCTCTTTTCTTGGCTATTCCAATCAGAAATGTTCGGCCTGCTCCAGGGTCATTGTCCACCACAGTCGCTATACAGAGTTTGTGGGGCGATTAAAGGGCAGAGTCGAATCCGCCAAGATGGGCGATCCCGGGGCAAAGGCGACGACTTTTGGACCGTTGATTGACGAGCAGGCTAAAGAGAAGGTGGAGGGCTTCATTTCTCAAGCGGATGAAATGATAGGAAAGGGGAAGTGGAAACAGGCACGTCAAGATGACAGAATGCGCCGGCTCGAAATCAGAGTTCCCGATCCGCCTGGCCGGGGATACTATGTGAAGCCGGTTATCTATATCAACGTCCCGCCGGATGTGACGCTCGCTCAGGAGGAAATCTTTGGGCCGGTATTATGCGTGATGAAGGCCAGGGATTTCGAGGAGGCGCTCCAGATCGCCAACCAGACTCGCTATGGCTTGACCGGCGGCATCTATTCTCGTACGCCAAGCCATATTGAAGAGGCGATAGATAAGTTCACGGTTGGCAACCTCTACGTAAATAGGAAAATCACGGGGGCCATTGTCTGCCGTCAACCGTTTGGGGGCTTCTTCCATTCCGGAATCGGCTCAAAGGCCGGGGGACCTGATTACCTGCCGCAATTCATGAAATGGCAGCGTCAACATGTGTGAGGCGATCTGAGCTGGCATGGCCTATTTCTGGTAGCGCCAGTCCACTTTCCCTTTATACGCCATCGTCTCTTCAACAAGTGAGAACAGGCCTGGATCGTATTCCTCGAGCATCTCGCGGGTGGTGATCGGATGGTCGGCGTCATTGGGCGGCACCCCCATGCACACGGCGTCGAAGTAAGCCAGCACGCCCTCAATCCAGTATTCGACGCGATCATGAACGGCAGCGGTGCCCTTCCACAAGCCCTTGCTCATGGCGCTGTCATAGACTCTCTTGAGCTTTTCATCGAAACGGATGTCCATGTGCTGGACGCGCAATTCGTACTGCTGTACCTCCCGCCCCCTCTTCTCCCAGTTGGGATCGGCCGGACGCCTGCCGGTCACGTAATACAGCGCCTTGGCAAGAACTCGGATGACCTGGCATTCGGTGGCGTAGGGATCTCCGGGATTGCCCAGCACGTTTTCCTGGCCGACCACCAGCAGCTTGGCTTCCGGTGAGTAATCGAGGAAGCGTGCGGTATGATCGACGGTCTTGTCCCCCTTACATTCAGGCAGGTCGGATAGTCTCTCACGGGGACCCAAAACCACCAGTTTTACACCGTCGGCGATGAGTGCCTTGAGGATGTCGTGGCGATAGGCGAACATCTTGCGGATTGTGTCGTTGGCTTTGAGCAGGGCCTCGTCACTGGCCTCCCGTCCGAGAACGGTGAACTCGCGCGCCCAGGTGAACTTCGTGTAGTAGGGATCGATATTGAATTTGGCTGGCGGCGCTTCGACATTAGGGAGGGATTGCAGCCAACTGTAACGCCAGTCCTGTTCGGGGCTGAGGTTGAAGGTGCTCCTGACCAACTCGTATCCCTCCGGATCATAAATCTTGAGCTGCTCCCGCCCGCCGATGGGTCCGTGGTTCCAGTTGTTGATGCGATTGCAGTCGAAGTAGGCCTGGGCGATCTCGGCCCAGTATTCGGCCGAGTTAGAGCCGGCATAGGTGTTTTTGAAAAGACCCTTCTCGACCGCGTTCCGGTAGACGGCGTTCTTGGGATCATTCCACGTAGGGTCTATCCTTCTCAACGTGCCGTCGATGGTATGGCAGAATTCGTGCACCGCGATGCTCTCGTCGTCGTAACGATCAATGGGCAGGCTCAGCAGATTCTCCTCGCCGAAGCTGGTGGGTAAGCCGCCGGTGCCCCTCACACGTTCATTGAGGTAATCCGGGTTGCGGGCCTTCCTGTTTTCGGGAAGGTCGGTATAGACCTGATCCTTGCCGATGATCACCAGGTACATGCCTCGATCAATCATGGCTTCGAGCACGTCGGGCCGGCCGGCCAACATGTGCGTGACGATGTCATAGGTGCGCTGCAGCGCCAGGTCCGCCACCTCGGCCGCGGCCACGACTGGCATACCCTTGACGTCAATGTACTTCCTGTAAAATTCGCGAGCCACATCCCTGTCTCTTTCGCGGACCTTCTCGAGGAACGATTCCGGCGGAGCGGTCACGGCCGGATAGTCCGTACTATCGACAGGTTGGGCGTGGGCGCGCCCGCCGAGCATCAGGGCGGCGAACGCAACAGCAATGATGACCCGTTTTGTGAGTTTCATTTCTAAGGCCTTTCTCCAATTGCCACTAACAACAAGAACGATATTGCGAAGGCTCTGACCATTTCGGTGCTTTTCTTTTCAGGTTCTCCGGTGGACTCCTGAACGGGAGCCTCGTGTTCTGAGCTTGGGTGCATGCTCGCGACGTCGTGCGGCATGAAGTCCGCGACAAATCCAATGCCTCCAAGTAGAATAGGTGTGCCTCAGTCAAGCGTCAAACGATTTTCTGGATATGATACCCAACAACCGCCCGAAGGGAGTATGCAGGCCAAGTAGCCTCTTGTGTCCGTGATGAGAGCCAAAGCTCGCCCCGAAGCTGATCCAATGAACCTCGACAACCACGCAATAACGGGGTCTCCGCGGTGTCACCGTATTGTTCGTGCTTCTGAAATGCACGCGCCGAACTGTTGCGAAAGCGCGCGATCTTCCTGTGTCCACACCTTTAATTCTTTTTCTTGGCGGCATCGGAGTGTGTGCATGTTCAGCGATGCGATGGGGGAGGTCGAGGAAAACCACCGAGAGGCCCTCAGATCAGCAGTCTCAGAAGGGGAAGGAGTGACAAGACGAAAACAATGCTTGACTCGGAAACGGGAAGGCGTTAGAATTCCGATACAAATAGGAGATCTGGCAAAACTCGACCATAGAGCTGAACACAGAAGCCTTCCAGTCTGTTACGGAAGAGTCCTTCCCGCCTCATCTTTCTGGCCTCGAGAAGATCAGTCCATTGCAAACCATTAATTGGGTCGTTTTTATCCCCTTAGCTCGGGTGGCGTCACAGACACCCGCCGAGCGAAGGAAACGGCAACCCAAAGGTTATATCCAGAGGAACACTTTTGCTCCAGTCCTTCTGAGATCAACTGCATAACACCTCAGGGAGGCTGAGAGCCGTTTCTGGCGGAGTGCCAGTTAACAACTATGTCTATTCAGAGATCCATGACGGACGTATACGCGTGCGATTCGAGGATAGACGAAACATCCTCTTTCAAGAAAAGGAGAGAAGGAATGAAACTGTATGTGGGGAACTTATCCTACGACACCTCTGAAGAGGACCTGCGGAAATCCTTTGAGGAATTCGGCACGGTCGAGTCCGTGGCTGTCATAACCGACAGGGACACGGGCAAATGCAAGGGCTTCGCATTTGTGGAGATGAGCTCGAAAGAAGAAGCTCAGGCCGCAATAAGCGGGCTCGACGGCACACAGCTCGGCGAGCGCACCCTTAAGGTGAACGAGGCGCGGCCGAAGCCGACGAGATAGCTGGTAGGACCCTGCCGCTAAAGAGATGCGTTTGGCGGAGGCAGTCTCCGCCGAAAAAGAACCCGAGTCCGGATTCCTCCGGGCTCGGGTTTTCCTTCTTCATACACGTCTGGCATCCATCGCCTTTGTTCTTCGGTAGCGCCGTACTATTGCCAAAGGGCGCGATTGAGGCCTTAATCTGTCTACAGTAGAAGATCTGGAGTCTGGCCGGTCCCCTTCTCGTTGGTGAGCAGAGAGTTGCGTGCTGCTGAAAGGTGTGCCTGTTTTCCTTCCTTCAAGATGACCCGTTGCATGAAGATCGTGGGCGTGTTATGGTCCCTGCGGTCCGGAAGCCGTTGTCATTTCTTCCTCCGGCCGTCGGCGCTGGCCCCCGAAGGATGAAGATGACTATTAAACAGGCATTTATCATAGGAGGTCAGAATGAATCGAGGTGAAATGATGAGAAACTTAGGGCTTGGGGCAGCTACGATTGCATTTGGCTTGGGCACCCTTAATATATCCCCATCCTCGGCAACCGAGGCCATTGCGAAACAGGGTGTTAGGGAACTCTTTCTCTATGTGGGAACCTATACGTATGGCAAGAGTGAGGGGATCTACGTTCATCGCATGGATTTATCTTCCGGAGCATTGAAATTCGCCAGTGTGGCAAAGGGCGTGGTCAATCCGTCGTTTCTGGCTTTTGGTCCCCGGAGACGCCATCTCTACGCGGTTTGCGAAGTCTCGAGGTTGGCAGGAAAGCCAGGCGGAGCGGTGAGCGCTTTCCGCATTGACCCGAAAACTGGGAAACTCACCTATCTGAACCGGCAAGCCTCAGGCGGAGCCGGTCCATGTCACCTGAGCGTTCACAAGAAGGGCAACTTCGTATTTGTGGCCCATTATGCGGGAGGTAGTGTGTCCGTTCTTCCCATACAAGACGACGGGCAGCTCGGGAAAGTTAGCGATGTCGTTCAGCATCAAGGTTCCAGTGTCAACCCTCGACGCCAGGAAGGTCCCCATCCCCATTCTGTCAACCTGGGTCCAGCGAATCGTTATCTCTTTGTACCCGATCTGGGACTCGATAAGATCATGATTTATGGGCTTGATATGACCCACGGAAAGTTGAAGCCTAACGAGGAGCCTTGGGCTCGGGTTAAGGCCGGGGCCGGGCCGCGCCATTTCGCTTTCCATCCGAACGGCAGATATGCCTACGTAATAAATGAACTGAACTCCACATTGACCGCATTTGGCTACGATGAAAAGCTGGGTAGGCTCAGAGAGCTCGAGACAGTCCCAACTCTCCCTGGAGATTTTAAGGGTAGGAACACATGCGCTGACGTGCATGTTTCCCCGTCCGGGAGGTTTCTCTACGGTTCCAATCGTGGACATGACAGCATTGTGATCTTCGCAATCGAGGAGGGTACTGGCAAACTTGCGTATGTGGGCCACGAGCCGACGCAGGGCAAAACCCCTCGAAACTTCGCCATCGACCCAACGGGAACCTTCCTACTGGCCGCCAATCAGAATTCCGGTACAATCGTGACATTCCGAATCGATCGGCCGACAGGCAGACTTTCAGCAACGGGGCACGTTGCCAACGTCCCGGCGCCTGTATGTCTGAAGATGATCCCTATCTCCCCATAAGCGTCCTCGCCTCTTATGGGTTGAGAGCAATTAACACCGGCGCGCATGTGTGCGGTTGAACGAAATCGCTTGGCGGCACGTACCCCGCGAAGTGCGGCCCGTCGGTCCCAGTCTTGGTTCGCTTCCGACTTGTATCGCACGCATAATGGAGTATTTGGTCAATGCGAAAGCATAGCTTCCTTTAGTCCCGTTTCTGGACGCTCGTGGAGACAGCCGACTATTCCGAGCCGTTGCTTCCACGATCAAATCGGCGGGCGTGCCAGCCCCCAGTGGTTCAACGATCCCGTCTTGCTCGTCGTTGCTCACCTCGCCTCATTCAGTCGTTTGCGAAGTTCGTTAATGGTGATCCCAAGGTTCTTCTCTATTCGCTCCAAATGGGGGCCGTTGACCATCTGTTCAAGTTCCGTCAAGACCTGCTGGTCCCCTGTCCTGAGAAGAGTGTCGAGGGCCGCGACCCGAGTGTCGTCCCTGATGCTCTCCCGTATTACGTTGAGGCACATTTGAGAGATGATCGGTTTGGCTTCCTCTTTTCGCTCACCACGCGTCCCCCATGCGGTTACGGTTCTTCCGCTTTGGCCCTGCAGAGTGGCTCTGGCGTTCGCTCACTTACCGAAAACTCCAGCCAATGCGATGCAGAACGCTCAAGCCATCGCCGCACGCAAACAGTCAAACAGAGAAGAGACATGGCGCCAGCCAACATTGAAAGAGCGTAGCCTCACGACGACTATCTCCTCTTTTGGATTTCACGCCCCGTTTACGGGCGTTTCTTGCGTTTTGTTGAGAGTACGCGGGTTTAGTCCAATATCTGATATCACCTTTGTTTCAAGTTGTCTAAAACCACCGGCCTTACCGAAAACACCTCAATTGTCATACCGACAGTGTTGCAGGTCACCGGTCCCTGCTGATGCGGTAATAGCGTCTCAGGACACGGGGATCGTCGGGGTTCACTCCCGTTTCGGTTCCATCGTCGATCCATTCCACCAATCCGCCGGTCCCACCAACCGTCGAAACAGCCTTCCCAGTATCACTCGGATGCTCGCTAAAACTGACCGTGTACTTCACATCCGGCTCGCTGTGCCAGACGATGCGCACCACTTTCTGGAGGCGCGTCATACTCTCAATAGTCCTCGGCGGGATGTCGCCCGGCTCGCCCACGGCGGCAGACACACGCACTTCCCGCATGAATCGAGGGCTCCTCAGGTCGGGGTCGTATTTGGACCTATCCGTTGACTGCGACCACTTTTCGATGTCCGCCCGCAGGTGGAAGCGATAGGGTCCCTTCAGCTTGGTGTTTTTGTGCACGCCCGTGAAGATGCCGTCCTCGGGGAGATCGTCACCCTCGCCATTGGCGTCGGGACCCCGATCGTGCAGCTCGAAGTTGTCCCTTTCACCGTTGGGCAGAAGCACCGTGCCCACGATCTTCTCGTCGGGGTGGGTGATCCCTCCCCCCACGCTGCGCGGGTAGGCGTAGACGTAGATCGGATCGTCGGGAAGGACGGTCGGATAGCGCACCGCCGCGGTCAGGCTCTGGATCTGGTTCCTCGTGTAGGCCCGCGCGACGTAGTCGCCCTGCACGTCGCCCCGCGGGTCAATGACTATTTCCCAGTCGCCGGGCGTGGGCTTGGTGAACCGGGCGTAGCGGCCCTGCGGCATGGGCAGGGTGATGTGCTGGCCGCCGGCGGGATCGATGATCGTCATGGTCGCGGCGGCCTTCTCGTCCTGCCACATCAGGGTGAAGGTCACGGACTCGGAGCCCTGCTCCACGAACACCTTGCTGGCTTTGGCCTCTGAAAGCGGGCCGCTCGCGGAGTCCAGGGCTTCGCGGCCCGAGATCTTCTCGTGGAAGTCCGCGAAGGCCTCGGGGAGGTCGGCCGCGTCGGCGGAGTCCACATAGAAGCCGCCGGTCGCCGTCGCGATCTCGGAGCACTGGGACGACAGGCCCAGGTCGCCGCCGGTGCAGGTTACGTAAACGGGGATACCGTCCGTTAGCAGGTCGGCCAGGACGCCGGCCAGGTGGACCGCCGGATCGGGCCAGGGCTGGTTGTTGACGCCGTCGGTCATCAGAACGATGAAGGTGTTGGCGGTCACGCCACCGGCCGTCGTGATCATGCCTCTGGCTTTCTCCAGGCCGGCGCCGATGTTCGTGGCGCCGCCCGGGGACAGACCGTTGATGGCATTGGTCCAGGTCGTGCGGACCGCGCCCAGTGCTGCGATGGCCACGTTGGTATGCCCGCTGGCAGGCTCGGCGTCGGTGGAGAAGGAGACGATCCCGAGCTCTGTCCCGTTCTCGGCCAGGGTTACGAAGTCATTCGCCGCCACCTTCAACCGCTCCATGCGAGTCGGCGAATCCCAACCCATGCTGCCCGACTCGTCCAGGACCAACACGACACGCACGGTGTCGTCCACCATGACGAAGTGGGTCGTGCTGACCGTGTCGCCGCCAGCGGCCGGGTCGGGCGCCCCGGCGGGCATCGTGAAGTGGTCCGGCCAGGACCAGACCACCTGGTCCCAGCAGGCGCGGTTCGAGCGAGTCACCGACTGCTCGGTCACGAGGTCCGCGTCATGGTTGCCGCCCGACAGGTCGAGAGGGTCCAGGGGGTTGCCGTGGCCCCAACAGTACTCGGTGCCTGGATCGCCCTGCATTATACAGGGATCCACTCCAAGAGACGTTTGGGTGACGATGTCGGGACATTTGGCTGTGCATGTCGCACCGCCCGGGGTTTGATATTCATCGCGTGCGTCGAAGACCAGGTGGGTGAACTCGTGCGCCATGATCTCACCTGCATCGGCCCCCGCATCTTCCACATAGTTGATGGAGACGTGGAAGCTGCCCCCGACCTGCCATTGGCCGGTGTTGGCAACCCACCACGTGGGGCTGCTGCTGGGGTAGATGCGCACGTCGGCATTCGTACCGAAGGCGTTGTTGTAGATGAACGCCTCGCCGATCTCCGCCTGCCCGTCGGTGATGTCGAAGAGCGCCGCGGACAGGCCGCTGATCGCGTTCTGGATGGCGGTAAGGTTGGCGGCCGAGGCGTTGTAGTGCACCGCTACCGAGATGTTGAAGACGTTGGGATCCGTACAGGGCAAACCGGGGCAACGGTACACCGGCGCAGGGCGGGCCTGCATCTCGCCGTAAGCGGTCGCCGCGAGGGCATGGCCGGTGACGCTCAGCACACCGAAGCTCACCAGGACCGACAAGGCCACCAGTAGAGCTCTACGTTTTGCAGGTGTTAGTCTGGAAAAATGTTTTCGAGCCATATCTTCCCTCCCTTTTTGATGTGTGTTGGTCTTTTTATAACGTTGGCCTTCAGGCGCCGTGGATGCTGCGCTTGGCGCGGAATCCACGGTCGCTCTAAAACTCTTGGTTCGTTGGCTCTCGCTCCCTCTTGTCCTCCACCCGGCTCAGTCCACGCTGAGCCGGAAGTAGGCTTTCCGGTTGCGGCCCATGATCAGGGAGACATCGGTTTCGAGGGACACGCTGTCGCCCACCTGGTACGGCTCGTAGTCTTGCCAGTTCTCCAGATCGTACGAGATCTCAACCTGGTAGACACGTCCGGTGTCCACGCGCCATTTCAAAAGGCCTTCCTGCTCGATTTGAAGCTTCGGGTCCTGCATCGGAATGGTCTGGGGATCGGTGGCCGGCCAGGACGTGACGCCGTTAGCGGCGGCGTCCAGCAACTGCGTGAGATCGGCCGTCCAGCCGGACGCACCGACGTCGTCCGTGCCAAAACCGGTGCAGTCTTCCCGCTGGTTGAAGAACGCCGAATAGCTCACGCCGCTGGGCATTTGCCTGCCGCAGGTGAATGTGCCGTCGAGGCTGCCGAAGAAAGTGTAATTCGCCGATTGTCCACTCCCACGGGGTTCGCCGTTAATCCAGTAGCGAGTCAGGAAGGTCGTGTAGGCCCTCGCCGAGCAGATGAGGCCGCCGTGCGCTTCCATGGCCTCGAGATACCAGCCGCCGTCAGGATAAGGGACGGTCTGGCTGGGATTGAACACGTTTTTACCAGAATCGGGATCGAAGTACCAGGGCTCTCTGGAATTGCGCATGCCGGGCAACGATCCGCCCAATTCGATTTCCGAAGGCGGAACGCCTATCGGCGTGAAGATCTCATCCTGTATATAGGTCGTGTAGAGCTTCGTTGTGACCTCCTCCACGATCAGTCCCAACAGCATGTATCCGAAATTCGCGTACGCATCATCGTCCCCCGGCACGAAGTCCAGGGGTTGGCCGGTCCAGTAGTTGACGGTCTGCATCTTGGTCGGAGGCGATGAGACCCCGAGTGCGTTGGCAATGGCAATGGACTTGAACATGGGATCGCCTGACACCTCCGTGTCCCACCCTCCCTCGTGATCCAGCAGGTGCTGAACCGTGATCGTATCAAGATCCGAGTCGGGGGTGTTGACCGGGGAGATAGAGAGGATCCCCGATTTGCTCTGGCCCAGATCGAAAGCGAAGTCGCTGAATTCGAGAGCGTTCGCGGCGACCAGCTTTGTTATGGCTGCGTCGGTGATGGGCTTGCACAAGCTGGCAATGCGAAGGAGCGCATCGTATCGCAACGGGACGGAGTGGTCAGCCGTTTTCCACCCGTAGCCCCGTTCGAGGACAATGGTGCTGTCCTTGGCAACACACAACGTCCCCGATCGCAGCCCGCGATCCCGCATGAACTGCTGCATGGCATCGTCAAAGGCCTGCAATTGAGGCCTGGGGATCCCACTGGCTGGGAGGATGGAGATGGGGTCTCTCTCCCAGACGGCGGCAAAGTTGGCCTGCCCGCCCACATCATACCCGCTCACCTCCACCAGCCTGTAACGGCACCCGCCGAACGTGTCGAACTTGCTCTGGTGCTCGGCCGAACTATGGCCGTGATAGGAGAACCAGGTGGGGCCGCCGCGCTGCTCCCAGATGGCCGCGTAGCGAGCCTGCCCGCCCACTTCATACCCGCTGACGTGTGTCAGGCGGAATCCATTGGCACTGTGGTTGGTGAACGCCGTCTGGTACTGCGAGGCCGTCAAGCCGTGGGCTGCTACCCAGGGATACGTGCTCCCATACTCCCAAACAGCCGCGTAACGAGCCAGGCCCCCCTCCTCATAGCCGCTCACGCACACCAACCGGTACCCGTCGTGGGCGTTCAGGTCAAATTGCGTCTGGTAATCGCTGGCGTTCACACCATGAACCGCTCGCCAGGCCGGACCCCCATCCTGTTCCCAGATACACGCATACAGGGTCTGGCCGCCTACCTTGTACCCGCTCACCTGCTTCAGCCGGTACCCGTTGCCGCCGTACCAGTCGAACGCGACCTGGTATTCCGAGGCCGTCAGGCCGTGAACGGCGACCCAGGGCGGGCCGGAGCGCTGCTCCCAAATGGCCGCGTACCAGGCCTGCGACTCTTGCGAGTAGCCGCTCACGCGAACGAGTCTAAAGCCGTTCCCAGCGTACTCGGTGAACTTCGCCTGGTATTCGGCTGCGGTCAATCCGTGATGGGAAACCCAGGGCACGCCTTGCGCCCAGCAGGTAAGGAATGAAAACGGCAGGAACGCGAACATGTAGCGCCCCAAAACCCGGCAGACGTTTAACACGTGAGCTGCAATCCATGTCTTCAATCTAATGACTCTTCTTCCATTTTCTGGTTTGTTCGATCGACTCTCATAATGATACTCCCGGTAAACTGGCGATAGACACGACATTTTCAAATGCTGGCGTGTGTTCTAAGCGAACCTCTGCGCGACGAATTCTCTCCATGGCTCGGTGCACCCGCGTTTTTCGATAAAGAGAGCTAACACATGTGGCATAGAGATGCTCGATTCAGTATGGGGTCCGGCAGGCAAGCGGTCAAGTAAATTCTCTCACGAAAGTTTCCCCAAGAATGCCTCTCGCCACGCTTCTACCGCATGCTTGAGAATCCGTAGAAGTACGCAGGGCTGACCCGGCAGGATGAGTAACGGTGGTTCGGTAGATCCGCAGCGGAGGGCATTAGCCACACCGGAAAAGAGGGAAATCAGGTCGCAACTCATGCTTCAGGACCAAGAATTCCTGGATGATTAAACGTATCGTCTAGCCCAACTTCCGCACTTTGTAGTGATGAATGGAGGAGAACTGTGATTTTTCCATCACTACATTTCAGCATTTGTGATGATGGTTTTCTTTGGCCGCATGATTTGTTTGAGGACTTCA